>JAUXIR010000268.1 GCA_030620915.1 Geopsychrobacter sp.
ATTTTCACGCAGAAGATGGAAAAATAAATTCATTTTCTTGATCAAGGAGAATAAATGAGCGGTAGTTATCAAGCGGACAGCATAAAAGTACTAGAGGGCCTGACTGCTGTTCGTAAAAGACCAGCGATGTATATCGGCTCGACCAGCACGACGGGGCTTCATCATCTCGTTTATGAAGACGTCGAAAATTCAATTGACGAGGCTCTTGCAGGTCATTGTGACAAGGTGAAGGTTGTCATCCATGAAGACGACTCTATCACTGTTGAAGATAATGGCCGCGGCATTCCGGTTGATATGCACCCAACCGAGAAAAAACCGGCTGCTGAATTTGTTATGACTGTCCTGCATGCCGGCGGTAAATTTGATAATGATTCCTATAAGGTTTCAGGGGGGCTTCACGGTGTAGGGGTCTCGGTCGTCAATGCTCTTTCGAGTGATCTTGAACTGGAGATCAGGCGTGACGGCAAAATATATCGTCAGGATTATAAAATAGGGGTTCCGACCGGTGAGTTAAGGGAGGATGGTGATACCGTTAAACGCGGTACACGGATTACCTTTTGGCCTGATGCCGACATCTTTGAAACCACGGAATTTTCCTTTGAAACCCTCTCGCAAAGATTGCGTGAACTGGCATTTCTGAATGCCGGGGTACGCATCGTAATCCAGGATGACCGCACCGAAAAAGTGAATGAATTCTTCTATGAGGGCGGTATCCGTTCCTTTGTTGAATATCTGAATCGTGCCAAGTCCACCATGCACCCCGAGCCGATCTTTATTCACGGTGAGAAAGAGGGGGTAGATATCGAAGTGGCCATTCAGTACAACGATGGCTACGATGAGAAGATTTTCTCTTTCGCTAACAATATCAACACCCATGAGGGTGGTACGCATCTGAGCGGTTTTCGGGCTGCCTTAACGCGGACGATGAATACCTATGCGACCGCAAATAACCTGCTCAAAAACGTCAAGGTCGCAATTTCCGGCGAAGACCTGCGCGAGGGGATAGCGGCGGTTATTTCGGTTAAGCTTTCCGATCCTCAATTCGAGGGTCAGACCAAGACCAAGCTTGGCAATTCAGAGATCAAGGGTTTTGTCGAATCGATGATGAACGAGAAACTGGCAACCTATCTGGAGGAGAATCCCCAGATTGCGCGCAAGATTCTTGAAAAAGGGATAGATGCTGCGCGGGCACGCGAGGCTGCGCGTAAGGCGCGTGATTTAACCCGACGCAAGGGGGCACTCGACGGACTGTCTCTACCGGGCAAATTGGCTGATTGTCAGGAGAAAGACCCGGCACTCTGCGAAATTTACCTGGTCGAGGGCGATTCGGCCGGCGGCAGCGCCAAGCAGGGCCGAGAAAGACGCTACCAGGCGATCCTGCCGCTTAAGGGTAAGATTCTCAACGTCGAGAAGGCACGTTTTGACAAGCTTCTGACCTCGAACGAGATTCGCACCCTGATCACGGCCATGGGCACCAGCATCGGCAAGGATGATTTTGATATTGCCAAGCTGCGTTATCATCGCATCATCATCATGACCGATGCCGACGTGGATGGTTCTCACATCCGGACCCTGCTGCTGACCTTCTTCTTTCGGCAGATGCCGGAACTGGTTGAACGTGGCCATATCTACATTGCTCAGCCGCCGCTCTATAAGGCGAAGAAGGGCAAAAGAGAACTTTATCTCAAGGATGACGAGGCTCTGCTGGAGTACTTGCTCGATACCGGGGTCGATGGGGCTGCGGTCGAAATCGGCAAGGAGAAACTGATCCGTGGCAAACAGATCATACCGACCCTGAAGAACATCATCGAATTCAATACTATTTTTGATAAAGTGGCCAACCGTGGTGTCCCGGCAGATATTCTGAGGATTCTGGTGCGCGGCCATATCCGCAACGGCTTTGCCGACCATGAATCGTTGCAACCTCTGGCGGATAGTCTGCTTAAGGTTCAACCCGATATCAAGTGTAAGGTCATGGAAGACCCTGACCGGATTTTGATAACCCTGGGCAATCTGCACACTCGGGTTGATCGTCAGACGGTTGAGATTCTTTCTTCCCATGAATACAAACTGCTCTTGCAGGCCTACAAGCAGATCGAGAATATTGCTGATGGTCAGGAGGTGGTGATCAATTACGAAGAACGTAATTCGACGACCGTCCACAGCCGCCAGGAACTGCTTGAGCACTTTTTGGCCCGGGCCAAGAAGGGTCAGTATATCCAGCGCTACAAGGGTCTGGGAGAGATGAATCCGGAACAGTTGTGGGAGACCACCATGGATCCGGAAAAGCGGGTTTTGTTACAGGTTACGATTCAGGATGCCGTTCAGGCCGATGAAATATTTACGGTGCTGATGGGCGACCAGGTTGAGCCACGCCGCGAGTTTATTGAGCGAAACGCACTGAATGTTGCCAACCTTGATGTTTAAAAAACAGGAAAAAGGTTAAAGGGGAATGGCGAAAGTGGTTAGGACTCTTTCTCACTTTGCTTTTCACCTTTTTCCTTGTTTTCGAAGGGAAAATAGATGCTGACAGAACAGAATAAAGTCACAGTTAATATTGAAGACGAGATGCGCAAGTCCTACATGGAATATGCAATGAGCGTCATTGTCGGTCGGGCTCTGCCCGACATTCGCGACGGTCTCAAGCCGGTTCACCGGCGGATCCTCTTCGCGATGCACGATCTGAACAACGATTTTAACAAGCCCTACAAAAAATCGGCGCGGGTGGTCGGTGACGTCATCGGTAAATATCACCCGCATGGCGACACGGCGGTTTACGACTCCATCGTGCGGATGGCCCAGGACTTTTCGATGCGTCACCCGCTGGTTGACGGTCAGGGCAATTTCGGTTCGGTCGATGGCGATTCGGCGGCGGCGATGCGGTATACCGAAATCCGCATGTCGAAGCTCTCCCACGAGCTTCTGGATGATATCGACAAGGAGACCGTCGACTTCGGGCCGAACTATGATGATTCGCTTGAGGAGCCACTGGTTCTGCCGTGCAAGTATCCCAACCTGCTGGTCAACGGTTCCGAAGGGATCGCGGTCGGGATGGCGACCAAGATTCCGCCACACAATCTTGGCGAGATAATTGATGGTCTGGTCGCCGTTATCGATAACCCACGGCTCGAATTTGAGGAACTGCTGGGTCACATAAAGGGCCCCGATTTCCCTACTGCCGGTTTTATCAACGGCCGGGAGGGCTTTCTTGAGGCCTACAGCACCGGGCGCGGCATTGTACAGATGCGCGCCAGAGCGCTGGTCGAGGTCGACCGCCGCAGTGGGCGCGAGAAGATCATCGTTACCGAACTCCCCTACCAGGTCAACAAGGCGCGTTTGATCGAAAAAATCGCCGACCTGGTTAAGAATAAGAAGATCGAGGGTATTTCCGATCTGCGTGATGAGTCGGATCGTGAGGGAATGCGGATTGTCATCGAGCTGAAGCGGGACATGGTGCCCGGTGTCATTCTCAACCTGCTCTATAAGATGACCGCCATGCAGTCCTCCTTCGGCATCATCATGCTGGCGATCGTCGCCGGCCAACCACGGGTTTTGACTCTGCGTGAAACCCTGGATTAC
>JAUXIR010000206.1 GCA_030620915.1 Geopsychrobacter sp.
AGGCATCCGTATCCGATCTGCGAATCCCTGATAGACTGGACAGACAGACCAAACAACGGGTCGCTGAGAGCACAGGGGAAAAGACCATGAGAAAAGATAACGTACTGAACGTCATGGAACAGACGGAACAGAAACATGTCCGCTTCCTGGCCGCATGGAAACGGGGCGTTTTGTTCCTCGGTCCGGAACTGTTCGGTCCAGGGTCTCTTAAGACGGCCAAAGACAAGAACGAACTGCGGCCGTTGCCGCAAGCGGTGGAGGCCGTGTTTGCCGGGGAGAGTGGCGGCGAAGAGCAGTTCCTGGCGGCGATGGTGAGTTTCGATGACCCGGGTTGGGGTGAGAAGCTGGCGGCCCGCGTCGACTGCCTCAAGTCGGTCTGCGGTCTGACCTACAACCTGGACCACGAGTGTACCGCGATCCTTTGTGAACTGCTGCTGAATTATGAGGGCTGGGGAGAATATAGAGGTCCGCTCGCATTTTCAGACTAAGACAGTAGACTATAGGGGTTCACATCTCAGCGGGGGCACTTATGACTGAAACCTCTCAGCATCGCTGGTTATTGGCCGGGGCAGTTGCGGCCTATCTGCTCATCGGGCTTGAAGTCTTCATCATGATCACACCCGTTACCATCTGTCTCTCCGTCACAAATTGACAACTATCCCAATGTGAGGCAAGCTTAACGACGTCTAAGGAAAGGTTCACGGACGGCCCATTCGCCGTCGCTGCCCCTCGGGGTGCTTTACGGCACCCTGCAACAGCGCTCCGACAGCTGGGGATGGAGACTCGCCCGAGCCATTCTGCTGCGAATCGACAGTCGCGGCAATATCACCTTCATCAACGGCTCTATCTGGCTGGTGAGCGAAGCGGGTAAAGGGACCAGTGTCACCTTCAGTCTCCCCCTTATGAACCAATCCTGCAAAAAACCGTTTTATGAAATCTGTAGATGCGGCCCTTTTGTCTCTGCCCGGCTAGTTGATGGGGATATTCTTATCCTTTGGATCATTGTCACGGCGGAAGAAGTCGGGCAGGGCGATGCCGAAATATTTCAGGCAGATCAACAGGGTGGCAGCAGCTGCCGCCTCATCCAGGTTGCCAATAAGCGGGAGGTTGTCGGGGATCAGCTCAAAGATGCCTGCGCCGGGATTAAGCAGATAGAGCAGGCAGAACAGGCCGAGCAGGAAGATGCCAAGTTTTTTCATGGAAACCTCATTTGCTGGAGGAGGGTACGATTCATTATAGCGGATAGAAGCGGGTCGTCCGCTGATATGTAATGGCTCAGGATCCCTTTGCGTAAAGGAGGGATGCTTTGTGATGACTCTCTCCGCGGAACCCCGATTGAGCCAAGGGGCAATACCGGATCGGAAATCCCGCCGCCATCTCGAATCCGCGGCCCTGCTTTGACAATCGGCCACTGGGTGATTCACTTAAGGAAACAGCTGCCGGTTCAGAGCTCTTAAACAGGGAGGTTGCGCTCATGAGAGTACCACGTCACGGTTTGTCGATCGGGATCGAACGCACCGAGAGTAATTTCTTCCTCTCGATTCGCGCCTACGGCAAGCTGACCCATAAGGATTACGAAAAAATCACTCCGGTGATCGATTCGGCGCTCAAGGGGGTCGATGATCCGAAAATCGATGTTTTCTTCGATGCCTCGGAGCTGGAGGGCTGGGAGTTGCGCGCCGCCTGGGATGACTTCAAACTCGCCCTCAAACATGGCAGCGAATTCAATAAGATCGCCATCTACGGCCACGAACACTGGCAGGAGCTGTTGGCCAAGGTCGGGTCCTGGTTCATCACCGGTGAAATCAAAGTCTTCGAAAATGCCGGAGAGGCACTGACCTGGTTGAATGCGCAGGATCCGCTACGCCGATAGCGGCGGGACGCAAGGGCGAAAAGGGGATAGCTTTATTTTCGAACCCATACGCCGCTCAGCTTAGGCCATCGCGGATTTTCCCGGGGGGGCGTGAATTTCGATTTCCCGTCCTCCGCTTTTCCCCGTTAGGCTCCCCTTGCCAATCCAGCATCACCCTTTATCCTTTAAAGAGCTTTATGCCTAAAGGGAGCTTTCATGCTTGACCGCCTTGAGATCACCAAAAACTGGTTGCCGCGCTATACCGGGATGCCGCTCGATGAGTTCGGTGATTACATCCTGCTGACCAACTTCCGACACTACGTTGTCCAGTTCGCGGAGATGTTCGGTTGTGATATCCGGGGCGAAAGCAAGCCGATGCAATCGGCCACCAACAGCTGTGGCCTGACGATTATCAACTTCGGCATCGGTTCGGCGAACGCGGCCACCATCATGGACCTGCTCAGTGCAATCCAACCGAAAGGCGTGCTGTTTCTCGGTAAATGCGGCGGGCTGAAAAAATCGACCGAGATCGGCCACTTCATCTTGCCCAATGCCGCTATTCGTGGCGAGGGGACCAGCAACGATTATTTCCCCGCCGAGGTCCCGGCGCTGCCATCCTTCAAGCTGCATAAATTTGTTTCCGAGAAGATCCTCGAACATGGCCACGATTACCGCACCGGGGTGGTTTACTCAACCAATCGACGCATCTGGGAACACGACCAGGAGTTCCTGGCGAAACTTAAAAAAAACACCAGCATCGGCATCGACATGGAGACTGCGACCATTTTTATCGTCGGCCACTACAACGTCATCGCGCGCGGTGCGCTGTTGCTCGTCTCGGATGTCCCGCTCACCCCCGAGGGGGTCAAGACCGAGGAATCGGATCAGCAGGTGACCCAACAATGGGCCGACAGCCACCTGCAGATCGGGATCGATGCGATGACGGAAATTGGCGAGAAGGGGGAGAAGATCAAGCATTTTCGCTATTGAAGTCATCGTATCAGCGCAATGTTCTGCGGACCTGGAATGGCCTCAGGGGCGGGTCAATTATGAAGGGCCGCGTCGAAACATTCCATCCTGCGGGCAGTGGAGCCGCGACCCCTCTTCCAGTTTTAAAATATATCTTGTTGGGCAACAAGGTTAGCTCCCCGGAATAAAGGCCCCCTTGGCGGGAGGCGACAGAAAGACCCGCCTGACATAGTCCAGGGTCAGGGGTTCGTTGCGGTTCCAGGGCGCGAGGTAGAGCATGCGCGCCAGGGGGCAGTAGCGGAAGAAAAGATTTCCCGCCAGACCGACAGTGGTAATCAGCATCAGAAAACGGCAGCCGGGAACGAAGGTGCCGATGGCGACCCAGAAAAAATAGGTGACGCGCACCTGCACCGGAAAGGGGCGCAACTGCCGATTAAAGAGCTGAAAAAAGATCAGTGCCTGCCCCAGGGAGAGGAACACCACCAGAGAAAAATAGCCCGGATGCAGCCAGCCTAAGAGCAACAGAACCCAGGTGGCGATCCAGAACCTGCGCACCAGTTTTTTTCGCGCTTCAGGAATCATGTTCTCCCACGAAATGGACCTCAACGTCTTCATAGCATCACGACTCCAATCGATGTTTTGTGATTTGCCAATTGCTCATTATGTTTGATGCATCTCCCCTCAGGTTCTTCCTTTTTCATCGGAGGGTGGAAATGCCGGCGGCTGTCGCGGTTGCAGTATAATTAAGTTACAGGGGCTCTTGTCAGCCTGGAAACCACGGGAGGGTGAAAGGTCGGGTGTCGTGAGCCGTGCGCTGGAACTATCTGATTCCCATGTCAGTTTCATCGACTTGCGGGATGGCAACGCGACCATCTTCTTCTCGCACGCCTACATCCACAAATCGAAGGGCCGACCCGGGCGAGATGCCGGTATCGGCTTGAGTCAGGCGGCGGAACTGGTCTTGCTGGACGTGACGGTTTTTGGCCCTTTGCCGTCACTACCGATCAACATAGCGGCAGGCTTCCTGGAGGTTGGCGGCATCAAGCATGAGCTTATTCCCTTACCTTTCAAACGCAAGGTCGCTGCGATTCTTTCTCTGGAGTTTGTCGACGGATCGGTAGTGACGATTGCGGGTCTAAAGCCCGGGCTTGAACTTCTTGGCCGTCCGACCTACCTTGAAGAGTGCCCCTGACCGAGGTTGAATCAGCCCGGCAAAGGAGGAGACACAGTTTGTGTCTCCCCGGCTTCTCTCAAGTTTGCAACTTCGCAAGCCTTGCCTCCATCTTCCCCTTGCCACTTCCCAATGATCTCCCCCCCGAAATGTGCTTGCCCTGGCCGATCAATATGATCTGGGCAGCTCTCTCCGCTGCCCAAGGCCCGTGGGGGGGGGGCTGCCCATAGACTTCCTAGGTAACTGGTTGAGAGGATCTGTGTCCAGCGATGCAGCACCTGACGGG
>JAUXIR010000112.1 GCA_030620915.1 Geopsychrobacter sp.
CGAGCCGGCCAGGTTGTGGAGCGTGAAGCACGACTTGTCAGGATTGAGCGTCTTGAGTTGCTTGATGTTCAATTGCCCGATGTGACAATTGAGGTTGAGTGCACAAAGGGGACTTATATCCGCAGCCTCTGCGCTGATATTGGCGCAGCGCTTGGTTGCGGGGCTCACGTTGTTGCCTTGCGTCGACTGCGCACCGGCCAGTATCCGATTGAGCGTTGTTTGCCGCTCGATCGGTTGGGTGAGCTTGAGGATCTTGTTCAGACCTCGGCTTTCATGACGGTAGACGAGGCCCTTTCGGAATATCCGCCGGCTGAACTTACTGAGGAGGCCGCCAATCGATTAAAGAATGGCATCCCCCCACTGGTTACTGAATTGACGAATCAGCTAGCGGTCTCAGCGGGGGATCTCGTCCGTTTGGTTTTTGCCGGTCGATTGCTTGCAATGGCGCGTTATGCGCCGGAGCGGCAAAATGGTAAACGGGGAGATTTCGAGTTGATCCGTGTCTTTAATTGTCATGCTGTGGGGTGATTAGCACTTTACAGCTTTGGTTAACTATGGTAGAAAATTTTGGTTGTATTACTGACTAAACTTGGCGTCCCATAATGGGGTGCTTAAAAGTAATTTAAAAGGAGAATCCAGGTGCTTGGCACAGAGCGTAAACTAGAAATCATTGAAGAGTACAAGCGTCATGAAGGCGATACTGGTTCACCGGAGGTGCAGATTGCGCTTCTTTCCGAGCGGATCAGCTACCTGACAGATCACTTCAAGGCGCATAAAAAAGACCATCACTCACGCCGTGGCCTGCTTAAGATGGTTGGCCAGCGTCGGCGCCTGCTCGATTATTTAACCAAGCAGGACGTAGAGCGCTACCGTACGATCATCAAAGCTCTCGGTATCCGTCGTTAATAAGAGCAGCATGCTCACTCGTTGAGCATGCTGCTTTTTGGTTCACGCATAGCTCTGGAGGCTGTCCGGAGAGAGCTCCTGCTGGTGCAGGTGCTGTCTCAGGCCATCCTCCAACAGCTTTTTTTTTATCCGCTGATTTTTGCTGGGCAGATGGCTGTTCGGCAGAAAAGGAGTCCAAAATTATGGCTTTTCAAAAAGTAGAAATTGAGTTCAACGGTCAGCTGCTGACGATTGAAACCGGCAAGGTTGCTCGTCAGGCTGATGGTGCGGTTATTGTCACCTATGGCGAAACCAAGGTTTTGTGTACCGTCGTTTCCGCAAGAAAAATGCGCGCCGGGCAGGATTTTTTCCCGCTGACGGTTAATTATGCTGAAAAGTTTTATGCGACCGGTAAGATCCCCGGTTCTTTCTTTCGCCGCGAGCGCGGTACGACCGAGCGTGAGACCCTGATTTGTCGCTTGATCGATCGTCCGATGCGTCCGCTCTTCCCCAAAGGGTATATGTTTGAAACCCAGATCATGCCATCGGTCATCTCTGCTGACTGCGTGAACGATCCTGATACCCTGGCAATGGTTGCTGCTTCGGCGTCTGTTGCAATTTCCGACATTCCCTTTGCCGGTCCGATTGCCGCCGTGCGTGTTGGGCGTGTCGATGGTCAACTCGTAGCCAATCCGACCCTTGAGCAGATGGCTCAGAGTGAGGTCGAAATCGTTGTTTCCGGCTCACGTCAAGCGGTCATGATGGTCGAAGGTGAGTCCGAGTTCTTCACTGAGCAGGAGATGCTTGATGCGATCTTCTTCGGCCATGAAGCACTGCAGCCACTGATCGATATTCAGTTAGAATTGGCAAAGCTTGTTGGTAACACCAAGCGTGAATTCATCGTGCCCGAGGTCGATGCTGAGTTGGCCGCCAAGGTTAACGAGCTGGCCGAAGCCAAGGTCGCAGTAGCCGCCAAGATTCAAACCAAGAAGGAGCGTTCCGCCGCCCTGGCAGACAACCGTTCTGCGGTTAAGGAACAGCTCGCAACCGAGTACGAAGGGCGCGAAGAGGAAATCTCCGCCATTCTCGGCTCGGTTGAGAAGCGGGTTATCCGTCAGATGGTCGCTTGCGATAAGATCCGCATCGATGGTCGTGATATGGCAACCATTCGTCCGATCAGCTGTGAAATCGGTGTTCTGCCACGTGCCCACGGCAGTGCCCTGTTTACCCGCGGTGAGACTCAGGCGCTGGTTACCACGACTCTGGGGACCGGCACCGATGAGCAGCGGATGGATAATATCCAGGGGATGGATTTTAAAAAATTCATGCTGCACTACAACTTCCCTCCGTTCTGTGTCGGTGAAACCAGCATGCGTCTCTTCCCGGGTCGTCGCGAAGTCGGTCACGGTATGCTGGCCGAGCGCAGTGCTTCGAAAATTCTGCCGAAGCATGAGGATTTCCCCTACACCATCCGTATCGTTTCCGATGTTCTGGAGTCGAACGGTTCATCTTCGATGGCCTCGGTCTGCGGTGCCTCATTGTCGCTGATGGATGCAGGTGTGCCGGTTAAGGAACCGATTGCCGGTATCGCCATGGGTCTGATTAAAGAAGGTGAGGATGTTGCCATCCTGTCGGATATCCTCGGTGATGAAGATCATCTGGGCGATATGGACTTTAAGGTGACCGGTTCTGCCAACGGTATTACCGCGTTGCAGATGGATATCAAGATCACCGGCGTCACCAAGGAGATCATGCAGGGTGCGCTGGATCAGGCTCGCGAGGGCCGGATTCACATTCTCGGTGAGATGGCCAAGGCGATCACGACTGCGCGTGAAGAACTATCCCCCCATGCGCCACGCATCACCACGATCCATGTTAAGAAGGATCAGGTCCGTACGGTTATCGGTTCGGGCGGCAAGAATATCCGTGGTATCATCGACGCCACCGGCTGCGCTATCGATATCCAGGATGACGGGTCGATCAACATCGCTTCCAGTGACGGCGATGCCGCCAAATTGGCGATCAAGATGATTCGCGACCTGACTCAGGAACCTGAGGTCGGCAAGCTCTATAACGGAACCGTGCGCAAGATCATGGAATTCGGAGCTTTCGTCGAAATCGACCCCGGTACCGATGGTCTGGTGCATATCTCTGAACTGGCTAAAGAGCGGGTTCGCACCGTCACCGAGGTCCTCAACGAAGGGGATACGGTCTTGTTAAAGTGTATCGGCGTCGACCGTCAGGGCAAGATCAAGCTTTCACGCAAGGAAGCCCTGGATCAGAAACTGCCTGAAGAAGGTTAATCTGGTCGGTCCATGCAAAGAAAAACAACCCTGACCAACGGCATCCGAGTGGTCACCGAACATATGTCCGATGTTCATTCGGCTTCAGTCGGTTTCTGGGTTGAAAGTGGTTCACGTCATGAAGCAGGCCCCTTAAACGGCATCTCTCATTTTCTTGAGCATATGCTGTTTAAGGGGACCTCGCGTCGCAGCGCCCTTGATATTGCCCGAGAGACCGATTCTTTCGGGGGCAGCCTCAATGCTTTTACCGCCCGAGAATATAGTTGTTACTACGCCAAGGTTTTGAGTCATCGACTCCCTGAAGCCGTCGATCTTCTTTCTGATCTGGTCCTGAATTCGACCCTCGACACGGCTGAGATTGAAAAAGAACGCCGTGTTATCCTGCAGGAGATCTCGATGGTTGAAGATACTCCAGAGGATCATGTTCACGATCTTTTCAGCGAGAAAATCTGGCATCGCCACCCGCTGGGACTTCCGGTCCTCGGCAAGGCTGCGAGTGTCGAGTCGATAACTCGGGGCGATTTACAACAACTCCTGAACCAGCGCTACCTCGGGCAGAACATCATCGTTACGGCTGCCGGCAAGCTTGATCACGATCTGTTCTGTCGTTGGATTGAAACGGCCTTCAGTTCTCTGCCCGCAGGGCAGGTCCGCAGCCGTTGTGACCTGCCTCTCTACCAGACTGGAACCTATCTGCTTAAAAAACCGCTCGAACAGGTTCATCTCTGCCTCGGCTGCAAGGCTTTGCCCCAAACCCACGATGACCGTTTCGCTCTTCAGGTTCTCAACACCATTTTAGGTGCGAGTATGAGTTCGCGTCTATTTCAGCGGGTGCGTGAGGAGCGCGGCTTGGCCTATTCAATTTACAGCTATCTGAATTGCCATTCCGATGCAGGGACTCTTGTGGTTTATTGTGGCACTGCCGCCGATGAGCTGCCGCAGGTTTTCAGCTTGATAATGGAGCAATTTCGCTCATTGAAAAATGGCCTGATTGAGGCTGATGAAGTTTCGATGGCTCGAGAGCAGATTAAGGGGAATCTGCTGCTGTCGCTTGAAGGATCGGATAGCCGCATGTCGCGCATCGCGAGAAACGAGATCTATTTCGGCGATCAGCCTGAATTGCAATCTATTATCGATTGTCTGGATCGGGTGGATGTTGATTCTGTTGCCCGTGTTGCGCGTAACATCCTTGTTGCCGATTCATTGACCCTGCAGGCGGTAGGAAAGGTCGGCGATTTTTCAGTTTCACTCGAAGACCTGACTCTGTAAAGAAGGAGTTGTTATGTCAGATAAGCCCGAGGTTCAATTTAAAAAAATCCGCCCTGATGCGGTATTGCCGGCCTATATGACCGAACTCGCAGCGGGTCTGGATATTTGTGCCCTGCCGACTGAAACTCTGTCGCTGGCCCCCGGGGAGAGAGCTCTTGTGCCGACCGGTCTGTCTGTTGCCATTGAGCCTGGTTATGAGATTCAGCTCAGGCCTCGTTCCGGGTTGGCCCTGCACCATGGAATTACGCTGCTCAACACTCCAGGGACAATAGATGCTGATTACCGTGGTGAAATCGGCATTATCGTTATTAATCACGGCCAGGAGAGCTTTCAGATCTCCGCAGGGGACCGTATTGCCCAATTGGTGGTTTCTCCGGTCGTTCAGTGTCGCATTACTCAGGTTGAAGAACTTTCTCAAACCCGGCGAGGGGCCGGGGGGTTCGGCCATACCGGGGTCAACGGGGCTGGGAAATGAGCGAACCGGTGAATCCTGGAGACCTACTCGATTTCCCCTGTCAATATACCTTCAAGGCAGTGGGAGTCAGTGGTGTGAATTTTTCAGCAGGGATCTCTGCTGCCGTTAGCCGCCATGCCGCCGTTCATCAGGATGCGATTCATATCCGCCCCAGTGGTAAGGGGAATTACCAGTCGGTATCGATTATGGTACGGTTGGAAAATTATCAGCAACTCACAGATATATATGCGGGGATGAAGGAAGTGCCCGGTTTGAAAATGTTGCTCTAGGTCTGTACTAACGCTCAATTCGTACTGTTTACTCTCTTCAGGAGGCACCTATGCGGAACAAGATAAATCCCGAAAATCCACAGCTTCGTCTTGTCAGGCATGTCGTCGATTGCTTGAAACAGGGTGGAGTTGTGATCTATCCGACCGATACCACATATGGGCTCGGTTGTGATATTTTCAACCCCAAGGGGATTAAGAAGATTTATCAGATCAAGCAGCGCGATCCGCGTAAACCCTTCTCGTTTATCTGCAGCGATCTGGCCGAAGTGTCAAACTATGCCGAGGTGAGCAACTTTGCCTTCCGGATACTGAAACGTCATCTTCCCGGTCCCTATACCTTCATCCTTGAGGCCTCCAAGGTCGTCCCTGAATCACTGACCACCCGCCAGAAGACCGTTGGCATCCGGATTCCAGACAATGCTATTTCACGGCTCATCGTCCGGGAACTTGGACATCCACTGGTGACAACCAGTGCGAATATTTCCGGCGAGGATGTGATTCAGGACCCTGAACTGATCGATGAGCGGATGGAACGAATGGTTGACATGGTGGTCGATGGTGGTGTTTCCATGGGTACCGAATCTTCGATCATCAGTCTGATTGATGATCGGATTGAGGTCCTGCGTGAAGGCGCAGGGGATCTCTCCTGGATCGATTGAGACGATGACCGATGCAGCAAAGATGCTCACGACCCTGCAGGTGGTCTTTTACCGGTGCATTC
>JAUXIR010000001.1 GCA_030620915.1 Geopsychrobacter sp.
AATATAAGCCTTCTCCTGAGGCTTCAAAGCCTCGATCATTTTGACGTTAAATTTTCCGGCCATATGCTCCCCTAAAAGGTAGCTTGAACGCTCACGCTACCTCTCACGCTACCTCTCACGCTACCTTTTGGACCTTGGCTAGCGGTGAAATCTGCTGAAACATTATGACCCATAAAGTAGACATAAAATGCCGCAATGTCAATGACTTAGATACTGGCACGTGGGCAGCATGAGACGCTAACAGACACCCTGAAACACTCCAAAAACGGCGTTCGCAACGCGTAGGTCGTGAGTTCGATCCTCATCAGCTCCACCAAGAAAAAGGCTTACGGAGTTTTCCGTAAGCCTTTTTCTCTTATAAATATTTCGCGCGACCCTTTGGTTAACGGTGCAGTGAGTCAAAACTATCCCCAGGTTGCTGCGACACTGCGGGCACTACTTTCGGTGACACTGAAGGCAGAGAGGGCTTTCGCGGCTGCCGACGACCAGCTTGGTAGCCTCTCCGGAGTAGATACTGTGACAGGAGGCGCATCCGACCTTTCCTTGGTAAAAGGAGAGTAGGGGGGAGATGCTGGACCGGGGGTTCAACCCTTGATTTCCGGCGGCAACACGATCGTAATCAAGGCCGATAATGTGTCCGGAGCATTGCCCTTCTTGGCCAAGAAGGCAAAAGCTGGCGTGAGGGGCCTCGGAACCGTCATGGCAGGAGACGCAGTCGGTCGATAGCTGATCCATCTCGGCAGAGCTTCCGGTTGGCGGGGTGTAGCTCTTGCCATGAGCCAAAATTGTGGCAGCCAGATGCTGCCCTGTTGCAGAAACGGTCTGGTCGTGGCAGAGCTGGCAGAAAGCGACTCCGGCCTGCTTACTACGAAGCAACCAAGGATAGGTTTCGGCTTGCTCCGGATGGGGATCATGGCAGGTGGCACAGTTGAGCCTGCCCTCGGCATCCAGCCAGAAACTCTTCTGCATGCTCATGCTGGGAGTGACCTCGCTAGGATGGGCGTTCTGCTTGTTCAGCTTGTGACATTCGCGACAGAGGGTGTCGATGGCGCTAGCAAAGATAGGCTCCCCTACACCCGGCGTCGTAAGGTGGCAGCGTTCGCACTGCCCTTTAAAGTCGTGCCCTTTCTGGGCAGCCTGAGCTATGACTGACCCCAAGATGAACAAGAGCAAAACAAGCGCCACCAGATAATTTCGACACATAGCCACCCCCTGCTAAATGAAGGAAAAACTCTCTTCCCGGGGTGACGCTTACGATCGCCTTCCCCCATAGATTTTCATGCGGGCAGCAACCCGCCGGACTGTTTGTAGAATGACATGTCTTAGTCCGTTGTCAATTCTAAAACTTCAGGCAATAAGGCAAATATCCTTCATAATTCAACCCCCTTGCTCTGCTTTGCTCACTCGGACTCAACGGAAATTACCTGAAAATTACGGCGACACAGGGGTCGACCCTTCCGAGGTGTTTTCAGCTGGCAGATGTGAACGGTATTAACTCCTGAGCCTGATTCGAGCCTGTAAAATCAGTGGCCAGGGCTGACTTCAACTTCACTAAAAAAACCGCTGCACCTATGCATTTATAATCTGGGTCATTTACCGCTAGATGATGTTCTCAACAACAAGGAGATACTTTTCGCTCAGGATTTAGCCGGGTGAACAAGGGAGCAATACCGAAAGGTTTCTGGAGATTGCCAAGGAGTTGCCACTTGTTAAATTGTGACCAGCGAGCCTTGTTCATATCGTAGATCCGTAACCCCTGCCCCGACCTAATGCAGCGGCCAGGGCGCGCGTCGCTCCTGCCCCTCCCATGGGACACCAAGGCTTTGCCGCACCTGATCCCTTTCAACGTCCACCCATCCGCTGGCTCGGCGGATTTTCTTGATCTTCATGTTCGCAACCAGAATGTCGAGCATATCATTGCGAACCATGTCAAAACGTCCATCCTCATACATGACACGTATCAGCACGATGCACCTCCACTTTGCTGTTGTCCTGCCAGAATAAACGATTCAAACCCTTAAAGGCAACAGCGGGCGACCGAAACCAGCCGTTCTACATATAGAAATAAAGTTAGCGGAGAGACAATGAAACCTTCCTTGTCAACAATGTACTTTTCTGCTTGACATCCCCTGCCGGATAGTAGATATTCTCATCTAACGGACGCCCTAGGTGTCCGGAAGCCCGGTGACCCCCCCCCTCCGTCACCGGGCTTTTTTTATTTAAATCTCCCCTCGCCCCGCACATTCCCGGCTCGCAACGATCAAATGATATCACTTATTGCACTTCAACACCCCCGAGAATTGGCATTGCCTAATCATTCTCTTGCGGATAGGCCCCATTGCAGCTTTCATATGCCCCCAGCCATTGCAATACTCTGAATCGGGAAGGAACTGGGCAAAACGTGAAAAAATACCTGCTACTCTGTGTTGAAATTGAAGAGACGGTCGCACGCATCTACCGTCAGCTTGCCAAATCAAAAAACTTGCCTGGCGAGTTGAAGGTCATCCTGCAAAACCTGGCAGATGATGAAGATGATCACGCCTCACAACTCCGCTTTGCCCTGCGCTTTACTGCCGGCACTTCATTTACCCAAAAAACCTTTGATCACGCTCCGATCCAAACTCTGCTGGACCGAGCAAAGGACCTGCTCGACAAAACCAGCCAACAGGATTTTGACGCCAGACAGGCAATCGCGACCGGGATCGAACTTGAGCAGGATTTCTGCCAGGCTCATGTCGGTAACAGCCTGAATTTCAAAGATGAAAGTCTAAAAAAGATGTTCGCGGCGATGGCTCAGGACGACAGAGTCCACAGTCAGAAACTCTACGACGCCAAGACAAGGTTTCTTTAGAAACCTTTGTTCTCAACAAATTGAAAAGGCCCCGTTCTGGAAACAGAACGGGGCCTTTTTGATGAAAAAACTTCTACTCAGCAGATCCGTGGCAACTGTTCTCCGGCGAGCATCTCGATTGCACGCAGGCCACCGATTGCGGTGCGCATCATCACCCGTCCGGCAGAAACCTCTGTCACTTCGCCGATCATAGTCGCCTGCTCGCCGAACTCGCAGGCCTGCATCGTCACCAGGGCCGCATCGGCCACATCGGCCGCAACAATCACCAGCAGCTTGCCTTCGTTGGCGACAAACATCGGATCCAGACCGAGGATGGCACAGGCCCCTGCCACCGCATCGTTCACCGGCAAGGCTTCCTCGGCGAGACAGATATCGACCTGCGACTGCAGGGCGATCTCCTTAAGCGTTGTCGCCACGCCACCACGCGTCGGGTCACGCAAGACATGGATCGCCGCGCCGTGCTCTTCCAACAGTCTTGCCACGATCGCATTCAAGGGAGCACTATCGGTCTCAATTTCGCTCTGCAGCTCGAGCCCTTCGCGGCTCGCCAGCACCGCCATGCCGTGATCACCGATACTGCCGTTGATCAGCACCTTGTCGCCCGGTTGCGCAGCGCTGCCGACCGGTTTCAAATCATGATCGAAGACCCCGATGCCCGAGGTATTGATGAAGATCTTATCCCCCTTGCCGCGCGGCACAACCTTGGTATCGCCGGTGACAATCTTGACCTGGGCCTTGTCAGCGGCGAGCTTCATCGCCTCGAGAATTTCGCGCAACTCCTCAAGCAGCAGCCCCTCCTCCAGGATCAGACCAACACTGATCGCCAGGGGGCGGGCGCCACTCATCGCCAGGTCGTTGACCGTACCATTGATCGCCAGATCACCGATGTTGCCGCCGGGGAAGATGATCGGATCGACCACATAACTATCGGTGGTAAAGGCGATGCGCTTGCTCTCGATCCCCTCGAGTACCGCGGCATCGTTCTGCTCCGACCGGGCCACCTGCGAGAGGGTCGGGATAATCAACTCGTCGAGCAGCTGATGGCTCAGCTTTCCGCCGCTACCATGACCAAGCAGGATAATATCGTTTTTCACGTCAGACTCCGTCTGTGTGTTCAGGTGTTAGGTTTTAACTTCGAACGTCGAACATGGAACGTCGAACGGGTTTATACGTTCCCGTATTTATATTCCGCCGCGCAGGTGCCTTCGCTGCTCACCATACAGGCACCGACCGGATACTCGGGGGTACAGGCCTTGCGGAAGAGCGGACAGTCTTTCGGGCCGATCTTCCCCTTGAGGATTTCACCGCAGAGGCAGCCCTCATGCTCTTTCGGCTCTTCGACCTCGACCGGCAACGCGCTTAAGGCATTGAACTTCTGATATGCGGCGCGTAGCTGCAGACCACTGGCGGGGATCGGCCCGACCCCGCGCCAATCGGCATCGCAGGGTTCAAATACCCGCTCGAGAATTGCCTGGGCGGTGCGATTCCCTTCGGGCTTGACGATGCGGCTGTACTCGCATTCGAGCTTCGCTTCACCGGCAACAACCTGTCGGACCAGCAGCTGAATGCCACGCAGCATATCGACCGGTTCGAATCCGGTCACCACGCAGGGGACAGCATAATCATCGACCAAGGCCTGGTAAGCGTTCGAGCCGATCACCGCGCTGACATGGGCCGGGCAGATATAACCATCAACCTTAAGCTCTGGATCACTTGCCAATGCCGCCATCGGGGTCGGCATGGTCTTGTGGGCGCAGAGCACATAATAGTTCGACAACCCGCGTTTTTCGGCTTCGATCAGACTGCCGGCGACAGTCGGCGCGGTGGTTTCGAAACCAACCCCGAGAAAAACCACCGATTTGTCGGGGTTCTTTTCGGCGATGCCGAGCGCATCGAGGGGCGAGTAGACAATCCGGATGTCGGCCCCTTGCGCCTTCTCGCGCTGCAGGTTGCTGGTCGAACCGGGCACGCGGATCATATCGCCGAAGGTGGTTATGATGGTGTCGGGTCGGCGCGCATAGGCGACCGCCTGATCGACATAGCCGATCGGCGTCACGCAGACCGGGCACCCCGGGCCGCTGATCAGCCGCACCTGCGCTGGCAACAGACTGCGGATGCCATGCTGATAGATCGACATGGTGTGGGTGCCGCAGACCTCCATCAGGGTCATCTGCCCAGCGAAACCCTCAACATCGCGGGCAATCGCCGCAACCAAGGCCTTGGCCAGTTCGGGGTCACGATATTCGCTGCCGTACTTCATACTTCAACCCCACCACCGGCATCGAGGACCTCGCGAAAGATCGCCAGGGTCTTTTCAGCCTCCACCGGGTCGATCTTCTCGATCGCAAAACCGGCATGAAGCAGGACGTAATCACCGACCTCGGCATCTTCGAGCATCATCAGGCTCGCCTCACGGCGCACCCCGTCAACCTCACAAATTACAGTCCCCTCAGTAATTTCGGCAATCTTCATCGGCACAGCCAGACACATAATTTCAGCTCCATGAAAAAGAATAAAAATCGTGAGGAGTAAGGCGTAGTACACCTGAGAAACAAGCCCTCTCGCCTCACACCTCACCGGTCAGCCTTTGGCTGCCACCTGCGCTTTCAACCAGGCATACCACTGATCGAGGCCCTCACCCGTGTAGCAGGAGACCTCGAAGATCTTGATCCCGGGATGTACCCGTTCGGCATATTCGCGACACCTGGCGACATCGAAGCGCAGGTGGGGCAGCAGATCGATTTAATTAATCAGCATAATTTCGCTGTCCCGGAACAGCGGCGGATACTTGAGCGGCTTGTCTTCCCCCTCGGTGACCGACAGCAGTGTGACCTTGAAGTCCTCGCCGAGGTCGAAAGATGCGGGGCAAACCAGATTACCGACGTTTTCGATCATCATCATCTGGATCGTTTCGAGATCGAAATGCTCGAGACCATGGCCAACCATATGGGCATCGAGATGACAGCCCGCCCCGGTATTGATCTGATGGGCCGGGGTGCCGGTGGCGGCGATTCGGTCCGCATCATTGGTCGTCTGCTGATCCCCCTCGAGGACGGCAAAGTTGATTTCGTTTTTCAAATCAACCAGGGTCTTCTCCAACAGGCTGGTCTTGCCGCTGCCTGGTGAGCTGACCAGATTGAGGGTGAATATCCCCTGCCTGGCGAACAACGCGCGGTTCCCCGCCGCCAAGCGATTATTCTTGGAGAGGATATCCTCTTCGACGCTGATGGTCTTACGTGGGGCTTCGGTCTCTTTGTGCTGATGGTCATGACCTGAAGGGCCACAGCCGCAGTCGATACACATGGTCAGTCGATCTCCATTTCTTTGATACGCATCTCTTCACCGCAGACCAGATCGCTGGCTGCGCTGTTGCACACCGGGCAGCAGGCCAGAAGATCGGTCAACGGATATTCAGCAGCACAGTCGCGGCAGCGCGCCCTGGCCTGAATCTCTTCGATGATCAGCACACTGCCTTCAAGCAGGCTGTCTTGACTGCAGGCCTCGTAACAAAATTCAAGAGCCTCTGCAACCACCCCGGCCAGCGAACCAACCTCCAGGGTGACAGAATGAATTTTTTTGGCCTGCTGTCCGGCGGCGGTACGCAGTGCAATCTCAACAATACTCTGGGTGATTCCAAGTTCGTGCAAAACTTTTCCTTTACCTGAGAACCTATGGGACTCTCCATGAACCGGCTGCAAATCCGATCATTTGGCCCATATTTCAGCTCTTTTTTGCCCCATAGCTACGGCTATGCGCCCGCAAACGTGCTAAAATCTGCTCTCAAATGCTCGAATTTTCGCTTCGGTCCAGCAAGTCCAACAGGTTCCCTGACGGGGGGCGTTCCGCTATAGTCTCAAAAATAGCTCAGCGTTCTGCCCGGCCAGACTATCGATCGACTGGCTCCCAATCAAACTGACCCGCAAAAAAGCGGCATCCTTTTTGTATATCGGTCCAATACGCACTCGACAGAGCGCATACTATAGATTCAACCCGGCAGAAAAATCAAGCGGCGCAAAAATCAAATTCTGCCCTTAATTCACATATTTAGAGTATTTAACCGTATACGGTTCACGAGCCCCACGGAGCACTGTACTGATGCAAACCGGCAAGATTTATATCTGCGATGACGACCAGGGCGTACAAAACCTGTTGGAGAAGATGCTCAACGCTCAAGGACACAGGGTCAGGGCCTTTGGACAGGGCCAGCAACTCCTGCAGGAACTTACCGAACAGGAAGAGGATTTCCCCGATCTGATCCTGGTCGACGACCGCATGCCCGACATCGGCGGTCTCGATCTGCTGCGCCGAATCAAGGCTCAACGCCCGGCCCAGAAGGTGGTAATGATGAGCGCCTTCGGCACGGTACGCAGTGCGGTCGAAGCGATGAAACAAGGTGCCCATGATTTTCTGCTTAAGCCCTTCACCTCAAGCGAACTCTACAATCTGGCCGACAAACTGATCGAGCACAACCGCCTGCTCAATGAAAATCGTTCCCTAAAGGCCGAGATACGCCGTCGCTTCGATCCGGAACAGGTCATCTACCGCAGCCCGGCCTTCGGCAAGGTCTTCGAGATGGCAAAAAAGGTCGCACCCAGCGAGGCGAGTATCCTGATTAGCGGCGAGAGTGGCGTAGGCAAGGAGGTCATCGCCTCAACCATCCACTACAGCAGCAACCGCCACGACAAGCGTTTTCTGACCATCAACTGTGCCGCCCTGACCGATACCCTGCTCGAGAGCCAACTCTTCGGCCACATCAAAGGTGCCTTCACCGGCGCGATCGCCTGCCATCAGGGCCTGATCGAGGAGGCCGAACATGGCAGTCTGTTTCTGGATGAGATTGGCGATATCAGCCCTGCCCTGCAGGCCAAGCTGCTCCGAGTATTACAGGAACGGGAATACATCCCGGTCGGCTCGACCAAGGTGCGCCACGCCAATGTGCGCTTCATCGCCGCCACCAACAAATGTCTCGAAGATGAGGTCAAGGCGGGCAACTTTCGCGAAGACCTCTTCTACCGGCTCAATGTCATTACCCTGCATGTACCGCCACTGCGCGAGCGTGCCGAAGATATCCCACCTCTAACCCATTTCTTTATCGAACGTTTCGCCGGCCGCGACCAGATAAGTATCGAACAGGCGGCGATGCAGATGCTGACCGAATACAGCTGGCCGGGCAATGTTCGTGAACTGGAAAATATCATCGAAATGTCGGTCATCCTGGCCGAGAACGGCGAGATCAGCACCCAGCACCTGCCAACCAAGCTCGGCCTTGAGAGCGTCACCCCGATGGCCACACCGAAGAAAGGAATGAGCCTCGAGGATGTCGAACGGCTCTATATCGAACAGGTCTATCGCCAGACCCGCTTCCACAAGGTCCGCACGGCGCAAATCCTGCAAATTGCCCGTCGCACCCTCGACCGCAAGCTCCTGCAGTTCAACATCCAGAAGGAAAATCTGCAAAACGAGACAGAATGACACATCCTGTTTACTTCTGTCTCACAACCCCGTCAAATCGAATCTGCGTCTCCCCCGCCCCACATCTCCAAACCTCTGTTTTAATTAGACTATCGGCTCACCCACTCTGAGCTGGTATACAACTTGCCCTTTCTCGCCCCCTTGAATCACTGTTTTCCCCGCAAAATGTCCTTTTCTGTAGCGGCATGAGCAGGTCGTCAGTCACCCCCCGCAACAGCGGGGAGAAACCATATCATAGGGGTTCCTTTGTGACCCCAAAGCAGGAGAGAGATTAATGGCAAAAATCGTAATCGATCCGATCTCCCGTATCGAAGGCCACATGAAGATCGAAGTCGTGGTTGATAACGGGATCGTCAAGGAAGCCCAAAGCTCCGGCATGATGTATCGCGGGCTGGAGAATATTCTCCTCGGCCGTGACCCACGCGATGCTTCGCGTATCATGCAGCGCATCTGCGGCGTCTGCCCGACCTCACACGGTCTGGCGGCGACCTACGCCCTCGACGAGGTCTATAATGTCAACGGCAGCATCACCGATAACGGACGCATCATCCGCAACCTGATTCAGGGTGCCAACTTCGTCCAGTCACACATCCTGCAATTCTATCATCTCTCCGCCCTCGATTATGTCGATGTGACCGCCTGCGCCGACTACAGCGGCAGCGATCCGGCGATGAAGAAGGTCAAGGATTTCATCGCCCGCGGACACCTGGGTCCCTTCATGCCACGCTACGAGGGTGACTACCGTCTGAGCAAGGGCGAAAACCAGGCCGCCGTCGCCCACTATGTCGAGGCCCTCGACATGCGCCGCCTGGCCCACGAAGCGGTCGCCGTCTTCGGCGGTAAGATCCCACACAACATGTCGATCGTACCCGGCGGTGTCACGGTCGCGCCGACCATTGATAAAATCGCTTCCTTCCTGTGGAAGATCGAGCGCCTGATCGATTTCATCGACAGCCGCTATCTGCCCGACGTGCTGATGGTCGCCGGTCGCTACAGCGACTACTTCGGGATCGGCGCCGGCTGCAAGACCATGCTCAGCTTCGGCGGTTTCGATCTCGACAGCAACCCCGACCTGGTCGCCCGCAAGCGCTACTTCCCCAACGGTATCGTCGGTGCCGATTTCAAACTGCGCGAGCTCGATCCAACCAAGATCACCGAAGAGGTGGTCAGCAGCTGGTTCCAGGAGACCGGACCGGTTCACCCCTACGATGGTTCAACCGTCGCCGAGCGCGACAAGGCCGGTGCCTACAGCTGGATCAAATCGCCACGCTATGCCGGCGAGGTCATGGAAGTCGGCCCACTGGCACGCATAATCGTTGCCTACGTCCGCGGCGACAAAGAGGTCCAGACCCTGGTCAATGGCGTGCTCAAGAAGTTCAACGCCGGTCCCGATGTCCTCTTCTCGACCCTCGGCCGCCATGCCGCGCGGGTCATCGAGTGTAAAATCGTTGCCGAACGCCTCAAGGACTGGGTCCTCCAGCTCAAGCCCGGCGAGCCGACCTTCACCGACTATCCGCTCAACGTCAGCAACCGCGGCATGGGTCTGCACGAAGCACCACGCGGCGCCCTGGGCCACTGGATCGACGTGGTCGATGGCAAGGTCAAGAACTATCAGGCGATCGTACCGACCACCTGGAACGCCGGACCGGTCGATGCCAAGGGCCAACCGGGCCCCATCGAGCAATCGCTGATCGGCACCAGGGTCAAGGACGAGCGCAACCCCTTCGAACTGGTACGGATCGTCCGCGCCTATGATCCCTGCCTCTCCTGCGCCGTACACGTCGTCACTCCCAAGGGTGAAGATCTCGGCCGCTTCGTGGTAGGTGGCGAGTGATTGCTCAACCTCTGACAGCGCCCTATGCGCCGGTTCTGGTGATGGCGGTCGGCAATATCCTCAAACAGGATGACGGCTTCGGCGAGACCGTGCTACGCCGCCTCGAAGAGCAGGAGCTCCCCGGCGAGGTCGAACTGTTCGACGCCGGGACCAGCGCCATCGACCTGATGGAGATCTTCAACGGTCGCGAGAAGCTGATCGTGATCGATGCCGTGCGCGGCGGCCAACCGGCCGGCAACCTCTATCGTTTTTCTCCGGAGGAGGTCGAGGACCAGGCGTTGCCGATGAACACCCTGCACCAGGTCGGCCTGCTCGAAACCCTGCGCCTGGGTGAACTGGTCGACTGCAAGCCGAAATCGACCGTCATTATCGGCTGTCAACCGGAGCAGACCGAGCTCGGCATCGGCCTGAGCGAGACGGTTGCCGCCAAGGTCGACAAAGCAACCGAGCTGGTGTTGAAAGAGATCAACGATTTTTTGAATTCATAATTATTTAGGAGATAACAACCATGGCGATTTCACGTCGTAATTTTCTCAAGGTATCCGCAGGCAGTGCCGCCGCAATCGGCGTCAACCTGTTCGACAACCCGACCCTGCGCAGCGCGTTTGCCGATGCTATCAAGGAGACACCGATCATCTGGCTCGCCGCCGGCGCCTGCTCCGGCTGCAGCGTTTCGCTGCTCAACAGCCTTTCGCCGCGCATCCAGGATGTGCTGCTCGACCAGGTCATCCCAGGCCATCACACCGAGATGGCCTGGCACCCGACCATCATGGCCGCTTCCGGCGATCTGGCGATGGAACACATGTACAAGGTTGAAGAAAAACCCTTCATCCTGGTGGTTGAAGGTTCGGTCGGTCGCGCTGAAAACGGCACCTACATGGAAGTCGGCGAGCGTAACGGCCACGGTATCCCGATCACCGAGCACGTCGAGCGTCTCGGCAAAAAAGCCATTGCAGTTCTCGCCGTCGGTAGCTGCGCCGCCTACGGTGGGATCAACAAGGCCAACATGAACCCGAGCGATTCGGTCGGCGTCGGCGAGTTCTTCAAAGAGAAAAATATCAGCACCCCGCTGATCAACCTGCCCGGCTGTGCGGTGCATCCCGACTGGTTCGTCAGCACCGTCGCCGCCATCCTGCTCGGCGGCCTCGAAGCGGTCAAGGTCGATGAGCTTGGCCGCCCGCTGATGCACTACAAGAAGCTGATCCACGACAACTGCCCGCTGCGCGGCCACTTCGATGCCGGCCGCTTCGCCGAGAAGTTCTCCGACGAATTCTGCCTCTACAAGCTCGGCTGCAAGGGTCCGGTGACCCACTCCAACTGTGCGGAGAAGAGATTCAACTCCGGCACCAACTGGTGTATCGAGAACCGCCATCCCTGCATCGGTTGCACAGAACCGGAGTTTCCCTACGAGGGTTCGATGCACGACAAGGTTCAGCTGCAACAGGTCACCCCGCCGGCAGCCTATCCGCCGATCTCCACCGAGCACAAGCAGGGTGTCGACTTCACCCCGACCTATGGCGCCCTGGCCGGTCTGGCCGTCGGCGCAGCCGGCATGAACATGCTGAAAAAGGGTGACAACGGCGATCAGGGTGATCTGGACGAAAAGGAGTAAGTGATGGCTATGGACCGGAGAAAATTCTTCAAGGTCGCAGCTGCCGGGTGCGGAACCGCCGCCTGTGCCGTCGCCACACCGGCATTTGCCTCCGAAAAGGCAAAACTGGTCGGCGCCGACGGTTACGGCATGCTGCAGGATTCGGTGCGCTGCATCGGTTGCAAGGCCTGCCAATCGGCCTGCAAACAAGTCAATAAACTGGACCCCGATTCCAGTCTTAACGAAAACTACTATGACTCTCCGCGTGAACTCTCGGAGAACACCTACACCCTGATCAAGATGCATCAGGATGAAAAAGGCGAGGCGACCTTCGTCAAGAAGCAGTGCATGCACTGCATCGACCCCGCCTGCCAGTCGGCGTGCCTGGTCGGCGCGCTGACCAAACAACAGAATGGTGCAGTCAGCTGGGATGGCGATAAATGCATGGGTTGTCGCTACTGCATGGTGGCCTGCCCTTACAACGTGCCGCAGTTCCAGTGGAAAGAGGCGATTCCCGACATCAGCAAGTGCACCCTGTGCGAGGAGACCCGCCTCAAGAAAAATCTGCCGACCGGTTGCTCAAGCGCCTGTCCGGCCGGAGCGATCAGCTTCGGCAAACGGGATGAACTGCTGAAGATCGCCAAAGAGAGGATCGCCGCCGGTCCCGAGCTCTACCTGGATCACATTTATGGCGAGACCGAAGTCGGCGGCACCAACGTGCTCTATCTGACCAAGAAGCAGGTCGCCTTTGCCACCATCGGCCTGCCGAAGTTCGGCTACAAGGCACCACCACGGCTGACCGAAGGCATTCAGCACGGGGTCTTCAAGTACTTTATTCCACCGGTCGCGATCTATGCGGCACTGGGCGGCATCATGGCTTTCACCAACCGCAAAAACAAGCAAGAGCAAGAAGGAGGGTCCGATGAGTAAAGCGGCACCTTTACATCAGAAATTCTGGACCGCGAACGTTTGGCTGCTGGTCTTCTTCATGGTTTCAGCCGCCGTCTTCGGCTACTTCCGTTTCGTCTACGGCTTCGGTTCGGTGACCAACCTCAACCCCAGTTACCCGATGGGGATCTGGATCGCCTTCGACGTCGCCTGCGGCGTTGCCCTGGCGGCCGGCGGCTTCACCACCTGCCTGGTGGTCGAAATCTTCGGCCGGCAAAAGTACCATGCGCTGCTGCGCCCGGCACTGCTGACCGCCTTCATCGGCTACATGCTGGTGGCGATGGCGGTCATGTTCGATCTCGGCCGCTGGTACTACATCTGGCACACCCTGGTCTACTGGAACGGCAACTCGGTCCTCTTCGAGGTGGCCTGGTGTGTCATGCTCTATCTCAACGTCCTGGCGATCGAGAACCTGCCGAACGTGATTGATCAATACAAGGGTCGCGTCAATCTGCCCGGGCCACTTGCGGCCTTCAACAATTCGACCGACAGCTTTCTGGGTAGCGCGGAAAAAATCCTCCGCCGCGTCGGGGTCTTCTTCGTCATTGCCGGTGTGGTGCTCTCCTTCGGCCACCAGTCATCCCTCGGCACCATGATGCTGATCGCACCCTACAAGCTCCACGAGCTCTGGATGACCGCCTGGTCGCCGCTGCTCTTCCTGCTTTCGGCCATGAGTGTCGGTCTGCCGATGGTGATCTTCGAAGGAACCCTGGCCACCTACTTCTTCAACCGTAAGTCGGAACTGCCGTTGCTGGCCGACCTGGCGCGGATCATCCCGATCTTCCTCGGCGCCTTCCTGTTGCTGCGCTTCAGCGATCTGATCTATCGCGGTGCGCTTGCCGAGGTCCTCAGCGGCAGTCGTCAGGACAACGCCTTCCTGGTTGAGATTGCGTTCTTCTGCGTCCCCTTCGTGCTGCTCTTTGTGCGCAAGGTACGCGAAAACGGCACCGGCCTCTTCCTCTGCGCCCTGTCGATTATCTGTGGCGTGGTCGCCTACCGCTTCAACGTCTTCCTGATCGGGATGGACATGGGCGGCGGTTGGGAATACTTCCCCTCGGTCGGTGAATTTGCCGTCACCTTCGGCTTTCTGGCCTTCGGTGTCTTCCTCTACAAACTTGCGGTGAACTACCTGCCGATCCTGGAGGATCACTGATCCTCGGATTTCACACAAGATGAACCAAAAGAAGGCCGCCCTGTTTCGGGGCGGCCTTCTTGGTTGATTGATATGTAAATTCGACTCAGAAATCGATCGGAAAACGCGGTTTAAACATTCGGTGGGTCATTTCAGCCGAGCGGATCAGCGACAGGTCAAGATTCTTGTATTCAAAGCTTTTGACATCGAGACAGAAGAGCAACCGACTCAAGCCCTTCTGCTTACGCCCGTAAGCCTCGACCTCGAAAACTTCGAGTTGCCCCTTTTGCGTCTCAACCTTGATCTTCACCGTCAAGTTGCGCCGACCTGCAGTGGAAATAATTTCTTCTACGTTCATCACCCCTCCTCTGACTCCATCAATTTTCAGCCGACAATCTTGAAAGAAAAAACACTATTGCCGCGGGAGACGCCCTGCGATTTTCGATTTTCTCCCCCAACACCGACGAACCAAGCTGTTTCTATATCACCCGTCAAGCAAAAAGCAATCAAGTCACTGAAAACATAGGATTCTATTGACCCTTAATTTGCGCGCAAACAAACGGCGTCCATCGCGAAACATTGTTTGATTTATTCAATAATTCAGCTATAGTTTAGCGTATACACCCTTGGATGCACGTTGCCACCTGGAGGTTAGGATGACCGCTCGTACCGGACAGACGCCCCGCCTGCTGCGCCAGACCCCGGCAACGGCACTGCTTTTTCTGACCTCGGCAACCCTGAGTCTGACCCTCTCGTTCATTCCCAACTCCAACCATCCCGATATCCTCAGCAGCTTTGGCTGGGGAGAACAAAGTCTGCTCTGGCAAGGCGAACTCTGGCGCCTGCTGGTCAATAATATTCTGCATATCAACATCTTTCACTTTCTGTTTAACGCCTACTGGTTGCTTCATTTCGGGCCTGCCGTTGAACGAATCCTCGGCCGACGTTTTTATTTGACCGGCCTGCTCTTCAGCGCCTGGATGATCGCTAGCCTCAGCCAACTCAGCTGGGAAGCTGGCGGGATCGGCCTGTCGGGCCTGATCTACTTCCTCTTTGCCGTGCTCTGGCGGCTGCGCAGCAGCGAACCCCTGGCCCGGAAACTCTGCGACCCTGCAACCTGCAACCTCTTATGGATCTGGCTGATCCTGATCGGACCGGGCCTGACGCTCACCGGGCTGGTCAAGGTCGGCAATCTGGTTCATTTCACCGGACTCATCTGCGGCCTGATGACCGCCGAAGTTTTTCGGCATCGCGCAAAACTTTTTCAACCCCTCTGGGCCGCAGGCCTGGCGCTACCGACTGTTGCCCTGATTCTAGCCTCAGCCGTTTACCTTCAACAGCCTTTTTTAAATGCCGATTGGCACTATTGGGCGGCCTACAACAGTGACAGCCCAAGTGCGCAGATAGAGCATTATCGAGCCGCACTCGAAATCGATCCTGAAAATCAGCGCGTGCGCTATAACCTGGCCCTGAGCTACTACCAACAGGGCAATATCAAACAGGCCGAAGCTTTATGGTTGGCCTGCCCGCCGGACCGTCAAGTCAGTCAGGCGCTCTTTGCGCTCTACGCCTCGCAGGGAGACACCGACGGCATGACTCGCTGGGCTTCGCGTCTGCAGTTGCAAGCACGGCTAAATTAATCCGACTCTCTCCCCAGACTGCACCCTCTTCAAGTTGACCCAAAAAGCTTCCACGGCGTATACTCACTCGCTAGTCCGGGATCAGGTTAAAGTACCGGAGCGTATACGCAATCTTCCTCTTTGTGGTTTTCAAAATCGTGCCTGCAAACATACCCCTAACACGCCAAGACTCACTGGATGAGACCCTTTGGCTGGCGATGAGTCAGGCCGAAATTCTGCGTTTTGCGCGTGCATTGATGCAGGCCTACGACGTCGTAGGCCCCAGACGCAAGAAAGGCCGGATCTCTCTCGGCACCCTGAGCGACGCGGCCGACCTTGAACTTGAATTTCCGCCATCGGTCCACTCACCGAAAAAATTCCTCTTTCCGCACTGGGATGAACTCTTCCGTTTCAAACTCGAAGGAAATGTCCTGCTTGAGCCGGAAAGTGCCGCACCGCCGCGCATCATCTTCGGCATGCACCCCTGCGATCTGCACGCGGTCAAAATTCTCGATGACTGCCTGTTTGAGGGGGAGACCGACAGCACCTACCGTGCCAAACGCGAGGCAACCCTGCTGATCGGCGTTGACTGCGTTCCCGATGAGCACTGCTTCTGCACCAGTCTCGGCACCGACCGAATCGCCAACGGCTTCGATCTTTTTTTCCATCGCCGCGATGACAGCTATCTGGTCCAAACCGGCAGCGACCAGGGCCGTCAACTGCTTGCCGACCACGCGCCTGAAACCATGGCTGGCGCCCATGAGGCCCCGCTGGCGCTGCAGGTCAAACAATGTGAAAGCCATCTGCAATTTCCGACCGAATCGCTACCGCTGTTGATGAAGGATGCCTACGAGGATCCGATCTGGAAACGTCTCGGCACAGACTGCCTCGGATGTGGTGGCTGCACCCTGCTCTGCCCCAGTTGTTACTGCTTCAATGTTCAAGACAAACTGGAACTCGATCTCAAGGAAGGCCAACGGGTTCGCACCTGGGATAGCTGCCAGTTCGACCAGTTTGCCAAGGTCAACAATGGCGACAACTTCCGTTCAAGCCAGTCCGACCGTCAGCGCCACCGCTTCTATCGCAAATACAAATACCTGTGGGATCAGCATCAGCGTACCGCCTGCGTCGGTTGTGGCCGCTGCAGCCGAGAATGTCTGGCCAGGATCAAGCCGACCGAGGTATTGAACGAGCTTTTCAGCCAGACCCCGCCACAACAACTTGAAACCAGTCCCGGCAGTGAATACCAGCCACAGATGGCCAGGGTCGAACGGATCGAAGTGATTTCAAACGATGATCGACTGTTCCGCCTCAAGGTCCCGGCAAGTTTCAACTTTCTGCCGGGCAGTTTTCTGCAGGTTTCAGTCTTCGGCCTGGGCGAGGCGCCATTTTCCATCGCCTCGCCCCCCGATGGCAGCGATGAAATCGAACTGGTGGTTCGTCGTGCCGGAGCCCTGACCCAGGCACTGCATCGGGTGAGAAGTGGTGACCGTATCGGCATCCGCGGGCCTTTTGGCAATGGATATCCACTCGAAAAAATGCAAGGCAAAGATCTGCTGCTGGTCGCGGGTGGCCGTGGCCTGATCGCCCTGCGTTCGCTGATGCTCTCGCTTCTGGCCAAGCGCGATAATTATGGGCGGATCACCCTGCTATGCGGCGCCCGTTCAATCGAAACGCTGCTCTTTCAGGAAGATCTGCTCGCCTGGCACCGCTCGGGACTGATCGACTGCCGCTTTTCGGTCAATGAACAAGGGAACAGTTGGGGAATCCCGGCGACCGATGTCAGTTATCTGTTTCGTGACCTCGATATCAACGCCAGTCGCACGATTGCCGCAGTTTCCGGACCGCCTGAAATGTACCGCCAGATCAACCCGCTGCTCTTCCGGCTCGGATTGCCCGACGAGGAGATCTATCTCAACCTTGAGCGACACATGAAATGTGGCCTGGGGAAATGCGGGAAATGTCGCATCAACAACATCTGCGTTTGCGAATGTGGCCCGATCTTCCCCTACAGCAGCGTCAAACACATGGCCGAGGCAATAGAGCGATGAAAACCAGAATCGGCTTTTTCGACTTCACCGGCTGCGAGGGCTGTCAACTGACCGTCATGAACCTGGAGAATGACCTGCTGCAGGTCCTGCAACTGGTTGAGGTGGTCGAATTTCGTGAACTGATGTCAGAAGAGGTCAGTGAGATCGATATCGCCTTCATCGAAGGGAGCATCACTCGCCGTCAAGATCGTGAACGGCTACAGACGATCCGTGAGCGCAGCAAAATCCTGGTCGCCCTTGGCGCCTGCGCCGACAACGGTGGCGTCAACCTGCTGGCCAGCAATCAGGATGTCGCCTCACTGCGCCAACAGGTCTACGCCAGCGATGCTGAGCACCTGCAAACCTTTACCCCCCTGCCCCTACACAGGGTGGTAAAGGTTGATTATCGCATTCCCGGCTGCCCTATCGATGGCCAAGAATTTCTGGCGGTCATGCAGGCGCTGCTGCTTGAGCGTGAACCAGAGCTGCCGAATTTCGCGGTATGCGTAGAATGCAAGCTGGCCGAGTACCCTTGCAGCTTTGACTACGGTGAGATCTGTTTGGGCCCGGTGACCCGCGCGGGCTGCCGTGCGATCTGCATTGAGGGGGGGGATCGCTGCCGCGGCTGCCGCGGGCTGGTCGATAACCCACGCACCAGCCCTTACCATAAGGTACTCGAGGAGCACGGTCTGAGCGTACAGGAGATCCTTGAGCAGTACCGCATCTTTCATATCGGTGAGGAATAATGAGCCGCAAGATCACACTCAACCATCTGACCAGAATCGAAGGTCACGCTCATCTGATCATCGACAAACAAGCCGGCAAGATTGAATCCTGCCGACTCGAAGTCGTTGAATCACCCCGTTTTTTCGAAGCACTCCTCAAGGGCCGTCACTTCAGTGACATTGCGCCGATTGTTGCGCGGGTCTGCGGGGTCTGCTCCATCTCCCACACCATGGCCTCGCTGATGGCGACCGATAACGCCCTGGGGATCGAACCCGACCCGCGCGCGAAAGTACTGCGCCGCCTGCTCAGTCAGGGGGAGATTCTACAGAGCCACCTGCTTCAACTCTACTTCATGGCGGCTCCCGATTATCTTGGCATACCGAGTATCTTCCAACTACTCACCCAACGCAGTGACCTGTTCAGCCGGGCCTTGCGCTTGAAACGCACCGCCAACCGGATCTGTGAGGTGGTTGGCGGCCGCGCGGTTCATCCGGTAACCACGGCGATCGGTGGATTCTCATCACTCCCCGAAGCGAGTGAACTCAAACAGTTGCGTCAGGAACTGGTCGATGCCCTGCCCGATCTTGAGGCAACCGTCGAACTTTTTGCCGGCTTTGACTTCCCCGATTTTTCGCGGCCAGCTGAGCAGGTCTGCCTCGAGCAGAGCGGCCAGTATCCGCTACACGCCAACCGCGTGATCAGTAGCTGTGGTATCAACCAGAGCGTTGTGCAATTCAAGGCCTCCATCGACGAATATATTGTGCCCCACTCAACCGCTAAAATGGCCCGCACCGAACGCGGCCACTATTGTGTCGGCGCTCTGGCACGGGTCAAGAACAGCTATGGTCGCCTGTCACCGATGGCACAAAAGGTTGCTACGGCCCTGCAGATGACCCCCGAGACCGACAACCCCTTTCATGGGCTCAAGGCCCGGCTGATCGAGGTGATCCATTTTGTCGAAGAGGCGATTCACGCCATCGATGATCTGCTGCTGCATAGCTTCGCCAGCGCACGCGCGACTGCCATGCCGAAGGGCGGCGGCCAGGGGGTCGCTGCGGTCGAGGCTCCACGAGGGTTGCTGTTTCATGCCTATAGCTATGATCAAGACGGCTTGCTCGAAACCGCCGACTGCATTATCCCGACGGCGCAGAACCTGGCCAGCATCGAAGCGGATATCGAAAGCCTGCTGCCTGCCCTGCTCGACCTGCCGGACGAGCAACTCAAACAACGCGTCGAAACCCTGATCCGCTCTTATGACCCCTGTCTCAGTTGCTCGACCCATCAGTTACGGGTTGCCATCAAGTAATTCACCACCCAGCCACAGGCCTTAGCTGCCAACCCCCAGCTGTTGCAAACCTCGCTCGACGATGGCCGCCATCTGCGCGGGGTTTAACAGGCTGTTGTTCAGCACCAGATGATAGAGAGAGGGGTCGTCGAGCCGACTCCCCGCCAGTCGGGTGACAAAATCATCACGGTGTTTCTGGTGCTGATTAACGAAATCGGTCGCCTGCGTTCGATCCATATCATGGCTCTTCATGATTTTGTTGATCCGAAACTCCAGCGGAGCAACCAGGCGCAGGTGAAAAATATTCTTCATCTCAGGGGCCGTAAATACGCCACCACTACCGACGATAATACAGTGACCGGCGGCAGAAAACTTACAAATCGCCTGGCGCAGATGGGTCGACAACTCGGTTTCTTCGGCGTGGCTGCTGTCGAGGAACATGGCGAAAATAGCCTTGAGTACCGCTGGCGTATCCCGCGATTTTTCGATCTGTTCGACCGTAAAACCACCGATCTTTGCCACTTCCTCAAGGATCTCCCGATCAATCACCGACCAAGACTCGCCCAACCGTCGCACCAATTCAGTGGCCAGCGGATAGGCCTGGCAACCAAATTCACGCGAAATGGTGATGCAAGGTCCCTCACCGCGCCCCTGATCCTTACGTGCCTGGGCCTGGCGGTGCCAAGCCGCCAGGCGCGCTTCGTCTCTGACTGAAAAAATAGAATCTCTGGCCATACTGCCCCCTTTTTCTAGATGTGTTTGAGCGAAAAAGAACCTTGCCCGTTACAGAACCGGCGGCCTACAACTGCCGGCCAGAATATATCCAAATTATAACAGGCGATTCGCGCCACGCTGATTAGTCGTTCCATATTAAAATATATTGCACAATAAACCGTGGTTTGATAATTTTAACCTTATTCCTTTCCCAAGCCGCAGGAGCCTGTCATGTCGGTCAAATCACAATCAGGATTTCGATTTCTAATCTTTCACAAAATGGCACTGATCGGGACGCTCGGCCTAATCGGCATGCTGCTCTTAGGCGGGATCGGTTACCGCGCCACGCATCGCATCGACGACGCGGCTCGCCAGAGCCTGGAACGCGATGAAGGAGTCCGCGCACGGCTGGTTTCAACCTATGATCAGGCCTTGGCCAGCCAAGAACAAGCGCGCATTCTCGGCGATCTGAATCGACAACTCATCGAACTGCAGCAAACGGTTATCTCTGGTCAGCGCATGGGACTGAGCGCCGAACAGATTCTGCAACAGGCCAAACAGCTGGCGATTGAAGCCCAGATCATCAACCAGGTACCTGGCCATGAACGCCTGATTGAAGGGACCAAGAAGACCCTGGGAGAGGTCACTGTTTCCAACTTTGAGGATGTCGCAACCCTGCTCGAATTTGAGCTCTTGGACCTCTACGAGCTACAGATTGGTTCAAACGAACACAGCCAGAAACTGGGCGAGATTTCGGTTTCGTTGGCGAGCATGTATTTCTTTATCTCGAAAAACATCAAAGAGATGTCCGACAAGAATATGGCCCGAGTTGCAGAAACACGCGGCATGCTGCAGGAGGAATTAACTAAAGCCGAAACTGAGGCCGTTGCAGCGCGTACCGATCTATCCGAAGTGACCAGTGCCGCCAGCTTCGCCCTGATCAGCGTTTTTACTGCCACGCTGATTCTGTTGGGGGCCATCTTCGGCATTTTTGCCCGCAGCCTGGTTATCCCCTTGCAACGAACCGTTGACATGGCACGCGCTCTGCGTTTGGGACGCGTATCAACCCGCCTGGCCGATACTGAGCGCGGTGATGAGTTCGGTTCTATGGCACGTGCGCTCAATGAGTTTGCCGA
>JAUXIR010000121.1 GCA_030620915.1 Geopsychrobacter sp.
CATAAGGGGAGTCCTTCCGTTGTTCTGCAGTGCGGACTCCAATCTTATGACAGCCGCCACAGCCCTTAAGCCCCTGAATCTAGGCGTGGGGTTGCAGACCGGTTTTCGGCATGGCTTCCATGGCCATCCAGGCCAGGCTGTGCTTACCATCCATATACTGGTCGTACTGTTGCTGGTGACAGGGCTGACAGGTTTTTTCAGTCGGAATGCTGACTTTGTCAATATCTTCGGCAGATTGGTGGTCGCTGCCGTGGCAGGCGGAACAGTCGAGACCGATCTTGCCCATTTTCCCTGAGCGAAAGTCATTAACAATTTGCGGGGTGATCTGAGTGTGGCATGGTATGCAGGTTGAGTCGGCCGCAAGAGAAGTTGCGGGGAGCAGCAGCAGCAACAACAAAAATCGCATGAATATCTCCTGAAAACGAAAAATGAGTAGAGCAGGACTTAAATTTAGCAGACAGGGGCTTTTTTTCAAGCTGCTAATCGGGCTATACTCGCCGGCTATCTCCGTATCGGGCCGTGACCGAGCCCTGTTGAGTTTGGATTCCGTTCAATACTTATTTTATAAAGGGATTTTTCATGGTTTTTAGCGATCATCCGATTCTTATTTTTGATGGCGCCTGTGGCACCAACCTTCAGCAGATGTCGATCCCCGATGAGGCCTGGGGTGGTTGTGATGGCTGCAACGAGATCCTCAATCTGCATGCCCCCGAATTTATCATCCAGCTGCATCAGGGTATGCTTGCGGCCGGATCAATGGTGGTAGAGACCGATACCTTCGGCGCTTCGAGTGTGGTGCTTGCTGAGTATGATCTACAGGATAGGGTCAAGGAGATCAATCGTCTGGCGGTGGAGAACGCCCGCACCGCAATTGCCGGGCGACCTGAGAAGTACATTGCCGGCTCGATCGGGCCGGGCACCAAGCTCCCGTCGCTCGGTCACATCAGCGTGGAGGAACTGGCCCGTTCGACGCGTGAACAGGTCGAGGCCCTGCTGGAGGCCGGGGTCGATTGCCTGATCATCGAAACCTGTCAGGATCTGTTGCAGACCAAGACCGCGCTGATCAGCACCTTCGAGGTACTCGAATCGGGCAAACTCGATCTGCCGGTTCTCGCCTCGGTGACTATCGAGCAGCAGGGACCGATGCTGGTCGGCTCAGACATCGCTGCGGTGGTCGCAACCCTTGAGCCGTTCAATCTGTTCTCACTCGGGCTTAACTGTGCGACCGGTCCGCAGGACATGGCGAGCCATGTGCGTTATCTGTCCCATCATTGGCCACAGCGGATCTCGGTGATTCCCAACCAGGGGCTTCCCGAGGTGGTTAACGGCGAGACGGCTTACCCTCTCTCTCCGGCAGACTACGCCAGGCAGATGCACCAGTTTGTCACCGATCTCGGGGTGAGTATCGTCGGTGGTTGCTGTGGTACCAGCCCGGCACATATCAAGGTGCTGAGCGACAAACTCGCCGGTGTGGTTCCGGCCCAGCGGGAGGTGAGCCAATGAAGAAATCAGTAGCCAGCCTCTACCAGGCCGTCGAACTTTCACAGGATATCCCGCCTTTATTGCTTGGTGAACGCTGTAACCCCAACGGCTCCAAGGCGTTCAAGGAAGCGCTGCTGGCCGAAGACTGGGATGCCTGCCTCAAGGTCGCTCTCGATCAGGAGGCGCGTGGTGCCCAGGTGCTCGATATCTGCGTCGCCTATGCCGGTCGCGACGAGAAGAGCGACATGTTGAAGATGATCAGTCTTTGCGCCGCTTCCTGCAAGGCTCCACTGATGATCGATTCGACCAGCCCGGACACTATCGAGGCGGCGTTGCCGCTCTATCCCGGGCGGGCGATCATCAATTCGATCAATCTTGAGGATGGCGGCAAAAATCTCGAGCGCATCTGCCGGGCCGCGAAGAAGTACGGCGCGGCGGTGGTCGCCCTGACCATCACCGAGGAAGGGATGGCCCTGACCTGTGAGAAGAAGGTTGCGGCGGCCAAACGCATCCACGATCTGGCCGTCAATACCTACGGCTTGAGGCCACAGGATCTGATCTTCGACCTGCTGACCTTCACCGTCGGCTCAGGGGACGAGAGCATGCGGACCGCAGCGATCGAGACCCTTAACGCGATCCGTCAGGTCAAGCAGGAACTCCCCGGCGTCAGTTTCACCCTTGGGGTCAGCAACATCTCCTTCGGTCTGCGCCCGGCGGCGCGCAAGATTCTCAACTCGGTCTTTCTCCACGAGGCGGTCGAGGCCGGGCTCGACACCGCCATCGTCGATGCGGCCAAGATCGTGCCGCTCGCCTCGATCAACCAGGCCGACCGCGAGATCTGCTTCGATCTGCTCTACAACCGCAGCGCGGATCCGGTGATGGCCTTCATCGAGCATTTCGAGCAGGCGGTCGATGAGGATGACGCCGATGACGAAACAACCGTCCGTCCCGAAGAGGTCCTGCGACACAAAATCCTTAAGGGGGAGAAGGAGGGGCTTGAGGACCTGTTGACCGAACTGCGCTGGCGCTGGCGGCCCCTCGATATCATCAACACCCTGTTGGTGCCGGCGATGCGCGAAGTCGGTGAGCTGTTCGGGCGCGGCGAACTTCTGCTCCCCTTCGTATTGCAGTCGGCCGAGGCGATGAAACAGTCGGTCGCCCAGCTTGAACCCTATATGGAGAAGGTCGATGCTGAGGAGCAGACCAGTATTCTGCTGGCGACCGTTGCGGGTGATGTTCACGATATCGGTAAGAATCTGGTCGATATCATCCTCTCCAACAACGGCTATAAGGTCTATAACATCGGTATCAAGGTGCCGGCCGAGGAGATCATCGCCAAGGCGAAGGAGTTCAAGCCGGATGTCATCGGTCTCTCCGGCCTGTTGGTCAAGTCGGCGCTGTTGATGAAGGAAGACCTCGCCCAGTACCAGGAAGCTGGTCTGACCCAGCCGATCCTGCTCGGAGGGGCGGCCCTGACCGCCCGTTTCGTGGCCGCTGAGTGCGTGCCACGCTATCAGTCTCCGGTGGTCTACTGTTCCGACGCCTTTGCCGGGCTGAAGGCGATGCGTGAGTTCGAAGCGGGCAAGCTGGAGCCGACCCGGGTGGAAATCAAGGAGAGGACAGCAGGCGCCAGACCGGGGCTGAAGCTCGAGGTCGAGCGTAATGTTGATGCCCCCACCGCCCCCTTCCTCGGTTCGCGGATTGAGACACTGACCGATATCGAACCGCTCTTGTCGCTGATCAACGAGCAGGCACTGTTCCGTGGCCGCTGGGGCTACCGGCGCGGCAAGCTCAGCGTCGAAGAGTATGAGGCGCTGGTTCGGAATGAGGTACTGCCGGCATATGCCAGGATTAAAAGTGAGGCCCTCGCCGAAGGCCTTTTGCAGCCGCAGGTTGCCTACGGCTACTTCAACTGTCGTAGTGAGGGAGATGAACTGGTGCTGGAGGATTCCGGCAAGGACTATCGCTTCGGTTTCCCCCGTCAGGGGTTTGCGCCGAACCTCTGTGTCAGCGACTTTTTCCGCTCCAGTGGCGAAGGGAGCGATCTTGCCGGGCTGTTCGTGGTCACCATCGGCTCGAAGCTGGCCGAGAAGACCAAGTCCCTCTACGCGGCTAACGCCTACAAGGACTACCTGCTCTGGCACGGCTTCGGCGTCGAGCTGACCGATGCACTGGCCGAGTACTGGCACATGCAGATGCGCCGCGAGCTCGGTATCGCCGAAGGAGAACCGAAGGATGTTGCCGGTTACGTCGTCCAGCAGTACCGCGGCAGCCGCTACGGCTTCGGCTATCCCGCCTGTCCTGATCTTGAGATGCAACGGCCGCTCTTTGAGCTGCTTCAACCCGAACGGATCGGTATCAGCCTGACTGAAAGCTGTGAGATGGTGCCGGAAATGACCACTTCGGCCCTGGTGGCCCATCATCCCCAAGCCAAATATTTTGCGGTTTAAATGCTCGTATTTTTTATGCCAAGGAGAATGAAAATGGTTCGTCAATCGAAAAAATGGATTTTAGCAGCTGCTCTTGTTTTTATTGCCTTACTCTCGGCCTGCGGGGCGCCGCAAATTCAGGTTGCCAAGCTGCAGGTGACAGATGACCCCAGCGCACAGTTGACCGCCCTGACCAGTGCCATTTTCGATGGTCGTCAGCAGCAGTTGAATGTGCTTTCCCCCGACTGGTATGCCAAGGCTGGAGTCTCTTTAGAGAAGGCCCGCAAGGGGATGTCTATTGGTGAATCCGCCGCGCAGATTCTGGAAAATATCGCATACGGACAGGCTTATCTCGACAAGGCCAGGGACTACGCTCGCGTCGCAAAGACCGTGATCGGCCCTGCCATCGACGCCAGAAATGCAGCAAATAAGGTTAATGCGATGGAGTATGCCAAAGATTATCAGAGGGTCGAGAGCGACTTCTTAAGCCTGACGCGGAGTATCGAAGATGGCAATATTGCGCGCGCTAAAAACAACAGCAAGAAGGTTGCTCAAGCCTACTCAGATCTTGAACTGCGCGCAATCAAGGACGATGTCTTGGGTGAGGTCCGTAATCGGCTCGCCAAGGCGGAAGAGAATCAGGCGCTCAAGCTTGCACCGGTAATCCTCGCGGGTGCAAAAAAGAAGTTGGCCGAAACCGATCAATATATTAGCGAGCAGCGCTATGAGCGCGTGCAGATGCAACGCAAAGCTGCCGCTGTGCTGTTTCAGGCGAAGCGACTCGAACAGGTGGTGATCCAGGTTAATAAGATCGATGCACTGAGCTCCGAGGCTACCATTCTTTGGGTCGAGGATCTGATCCAGCAAACAACGGTAAAGTTGAATGCACCCGATATGCGTGATCAGGACTGGGCAGTTCAGTCACAGAATGTTCACGCTTCAATTGCGACCTTGCAGAAGGATAACCTCTTTCAGCAGAAGAAGATTAAGGCTGATCGTGCTTCACTGGAGGCGAAGATCAGAGAGAAACAACAGGAAATCAGGGCTCACAAAAAACAGATCGCCACCCTGGAAGGCGAGTCTAAAGAGGCTCAGAAGGCACGTGAGCTATTGGAGGCTAAGGAGCGGGAAGCCAATGCAAAACTTGAGGCCGAGCATCGCTTTCAGATGCAATTTGTCCAGGTGCAAAATTTGTTTTCCAAGGAGCAGGCCGAGGTTTACAAGCAGGGTCACGATCTGGTGATCCGCCTGAAGGCGATCCGCTTCCCGGTTGGCCAGGCCTTTATTACGCCGGACAACTATGAGTTGCTGGGAACTGTCCGTTCGGCGGTGCATACCTTCGGTGAGCCGGATGTCGTAATTGAAGGACATACCGACAGTACCGGTTCTGCCGCAGCGAATGAACAACTTTCACAGCAGCGCGCCAATGCCGTGCGGGAATATTTTGTCGCTAATGATGCCATTCGGCCCGAGAAGGTTATTGCCATAGGCTACGGCGCGGAACGTCCGTTGTCGAAGAATGATACCCAGGCTGGTCGAGCGATCAACCGACGTATCGATGTGATTATTCATACCGCTGAATAAGGCTACGAATTGACATAGGTCGATTAGAAAAGGGCTCCCGCGCTGGGAGCCCTTTTTTTAATCGAGGGGATCGAAGACCTCTTTGCCCAGATAACAGAGCGGGCAACACCAGTCATCGGGCAGCTCCTCGAAGCTGGTGCCGGGCGGAATCTCAGCCATTGGGTCACCAATCGCTGGATCGTATGTATAGCCGCAGTTGGTGCAGATGTAGCGCATGACAGCCTCCTACAGGATTCCACCCAGATACTTCAGGATATTGGTCCGGATCGGCATGAAGTAAATATTTCC
>JAUXIR010000093.1 GCA_030620915.1 Geopsychrobacter sp.
AACTTTGACGAGTCCGATGAGCCAACGATTGTTGAAGTTGATGAAGTCGGTACACGCATCAACGAGAACCTTTATCGTTCCGTTGAAGAGCTTGAGTTGTCGGTGCGTAGTGCTAATTGCCTGAAGAATGCCCAGATCAACATGATCGGTGAGCTGGTTCAACGGTCTGAAGCTGAGATGCTTAAGACCCAGAACTTTGGTCGTAAGTCGCTCAATGAGATCAAGGACATTCTGTCTGGGATGGGTTTGACCCTCGGTATGAAAACTGAAGGATTCCCTGATTCAGAATATTTGGAATTGATCCAACAGGGTCAGAACGAAGAATAATCGTCTCCCTGTGAAGTTACGAAAGGATTACAAGTAATGCGTCACAATAAGATCGGCAGGCGTCTCGGGCGGACCCCGACTCATCGCGTGCATATGATGCGCAACATGGTCACCTCTTTTTTGGAACATGAAAAAGTGACCACTACCATTACTCGCGCTAAAGAATTGCGTCGCGATGTTGAGCGTGTCATCACTATGGCAAAGACTGATGATCTGCACTCGCGTCGTCAGGTGCTCAAGGTCGTTCACGATCGTAAAATTGTCGCTAAACTGTTCGAGACCATTGCGCCGCGTTATCAGGATCGTCCCGGTGGTTACACCCGGATTATTCGTCTGAACCCGCGTGTCGGTGACAATGCACCAATGTCGATCATCGAACTGGTTGAGGAGGAATTTACTCCCAAGCAGAAGAAGTCGACTCCGACGGCCAAAGAGGCTGCGCCTGTTGTTGCTGAGGAGCCTGTTGAGGAGGAAGTTGTCGCTGAAGTGGTCGAAGAGGCCACTGAAGAGGTTACCGAAGAAAAATCGGCCGACTGATATTCAGGCTGTAATTGTTTTTAAGCGGGGCAGGGAGCTTTGATCTCCTTGCCCCTTTTTTTATGCTTCTTCGAGTCGCGTTGACTCTGTTCCGGGGCGATGCTAGGGTTCTGCGTCATATTCGCACCATATCCAGCCTTGTCTGGTCTGTACCATATCGGAGGTCGTCATGCAGGATCAGAGGATGCAAGTCCTTCTCGGGACGGTTAAGAAACTCCTTCGTCGTGGTGCAAACTCGAATCTTAAAAAAGTACTCGTTAAAATCCACCCCGCCGATACCGCTCATCTGTTTCGCTATCTGGACCTGAAAGATCAAACCTTACTGCTGAGCCTCATCGCGGACAAATCGCGTGCTGCAGATGTCCTTTCGGAGCTCGACTGGTCGGAAGGTGCACACCTTCTTCAGGAAATAGAGTCTGAGACGATTGTCGCCATTTTGCAAGAGATGGCCGATGACGACAGCGTCGAGCTGTTGCGGAATATGCCTGATGAGTTGGCTGATGAAATACTTTCAGCCATGAAAACGGAGTATTCCGAGGAGATTGAGCAGCTTCTGGGTTACGATGAAGATACGGCCGGCGGTATTATGTCGACCGATGTATTCTCCCTCGATCAAAGTCTGACCGTACAGCAGGCAATCGTGGCTTTGCAGGATGCCGAAGAATTTGAAATGGTCTTCTATGTCTATGTCACCGATGAGCATAATCATCTTGTCGGTGTGCTCTCCTTGCGCCAGCTGCTGACAGTTCCCGCCGCCACCTGTCTCAGGGACCTCATGACGACCGATGTCCTGCGGGTGCGCACAGACATGGATCAGGAGGAGGTTGCCGACCTGGTCGCCAAGTACAATATCCTCGGGATCCCGGTTGTCGATGAAATCGGCAAGTTGATGGGTATTGTTACGGTTGATGATGTCATTGATGTCATGCGCGAAGAGGCCAACGAGGATATCCTGATGATGGCTGGTACCAGTCAGGAAGAGCTTATGTATGGCAATAAGTCCTTGCAGGTTGCCAGATTACGGCTTCCCTGGCTGCTGACCACCCTTTTCGGCGGCGTTGCCACCGGTTCCCTGATGTGGCTGTTCCGCGGGACTCTCGAGCAGGCGATCGCTCTCATTACATTTATCCCGGTTATCACCGGGATGGGGGGGAATGTCGGCGGACAGACCTCGGCGATAGTCGTGCGTGGCTTTGCCACCGGACGGATCGATTTTTCAATCATCCGCAAGATTTTCTATAAAGAATTACGTGTCGGTCTGATCATGGGGTTGGTCTGCGGGCTTGCCATCGCGACTGTGGCCTTCTTCTGGCATCATAACCTTTATCTCGGCCTGGTGGTCGGGGTTGCCATGGCGGTGGCCATTTCGGTTGCGGCCTGTATGGGGGTCCTGGCGACTGCTTTTTTCAAGAAAATCGGGATCGATCCGGCAATCGCCGCCAGTCCCTTTGTGCAAACCGTGAATGATATTACCGGTATCCTGATCTACTTTTCCACCGCAACCTTCTTCTTGATCCATCTGACCTAAAGGCTAAAAACCGTGCGGCGTGAGCCTCGCAACAGCCCTGCCATTGTCTTACGCCAGATCGACTATGGCGAATCCGATCTGATTGTCTCCCTGCTGACCGCTGAGCAGGGTATGCTGCGCGGCTATGCACGTAGCGCGCGCAAGAGCATCAAACGCTTCGGTCCGGCGCTCGAACCCTTCTCGCAGATAGAAATTCGCTGGCAACCGGGACGGGGTGAATTGCTGACCCTGCTCGATGCCGATTTGATTTCACCTCGGCAGGGGCTGAGATTGTCCCTGACGAGTCTTGCCATGGCGGGTTATGCGGTTGAGGTCTATGAGATGCTGCTGCAGGAAGGCGAGGAGCAGTCAGAGATGTTCTCTTTGCTTCAGGGTTACCTGGATTACCTCGCGACCCAGGGTGATCCGGCTCTGGCCCGCCTGCTCTTCGAGTTGAGGTTGGTGCAACACCTCGGTTATATCCCCCATCTGCTCCACTGCAGCGAGTGTTTTGTTCAGTTCAGTGAGGGTGCGATTGCCTTCGATCCCGCAAGGGGCGGCAGCCTGTGTGATGCCTGTGCCGGTGATAGTTCGCCTCTGCACGTCGGGCTGGGGACGCTCGGCAGCTTGTCGCGCTCTCTGCAGACCCCGATCGGACTCTTTGATGGCTTTCGGCTCGGCTCGCGCACCCTGCAAGAGGGGGCCGTCATGCTGTCTCTTATCCTGGGATCTGTGCTGCCCCGATCACCAAAATCCCTGCGCTTTCTGCAGCAGACAACAGTGCTTGACGAACCTTGACATCCCCTATGCCGGGGGCTAAACTGCCCGCACAAAATCCCTAAAATATGACTCATCTTTAAATGGTGACTGTATAAACTCATAACGGAGGACCCGTGACTTTTCAGGACTTGATTCTTTCCCTGCAGCACTATTGGGCTGCCCAGGGATGCATTATCCAGCAGCCCTACGACATGGAAAAGGGCGCAGGAACCTTCAATCCGGCAACCTTTATGCGCGCCCTGGGCCCCGAGCCATGGAAGGTCGCCTATGTTGAGCCTTCACGTCGGCCGACCGATGGCCGCTATGGCGAGAACCCCAACCGCCTGCAACACTACTATCAGTTTCAGGTGCTTCTCAAGCCATCGCCGCAGAACATCCAGGATCTCTATCTCGACTCGCTCAAGAGCTTTGGCATCGATCCCTTGGCCCATGACATCCGTTTCGTCGAAGATGACTGGGAATCTCCGACTCTTGGTGCCTGGGGCCTCGGTTGGGAAGTCTGGCTCGACGGGATGGAGATCACCCAGTTTACCTATTTTCAACAAGCCGGTGGCATCGATCTGAAACCGGTCTCCGGCGAGATAACCTACGGGATCGAACGGATCGCCATGTACATTCAGGGGGTCGATAACGTCTACGACCTTGAATGGGTTGAAGGGGTCAAGTACGGTGATATCCATCACCAGGCCGAGGTCGAGTTTTCTCATTACAACTTCGAAGCAGCCGACACCGCGATGCTTTTTCAGCTGTTCGATATGTACGAGAAGGAATGTATCCGCCTGGCGGAAAAGGATTTGATCTTGCCGGCCTATGATTTTGTGCTTAAGGGATCTCACGCCTTCAACCTGCTCGATGCGCGTAGCGCCATATCGGTAACCGAACGGGCAGGCTACATCGGCCGAGTGCGTAACCTCGCAAAACTCTGTGCCGAAGGCTATGTCAAGCAACGTGAGAAACTTGGTTTCCCTCTGCTCAAGCAGGGCTGATTGAACTTTCGATAACGAAGAAGGGACGCCCTTTTTCGACTGGAGAATAGAATGTCTGCAGAACTTTTGCTTGAAATTGGGACCGAAGAGATTCCGGCCGGTTTTATCCCCAAGGCCCTTGAGGATATGCAGCGGTTGCTGTGTAAGGAGCTCGATCAGGCCCGCATCGCCTATGGAGAGGTACAGACATTCGCAACCCCGCGCCGCCTCTGTATCGCCATTGCCGATGTCGCTCGTCGGCAGCAACGGCAGGAGATCGAGGTTACGGGTCCGCCTGCGCGCATCGCCTTTGATGCCGAGGGGAAACCGACCAAGGCTGCAGAAGGCTTCGCACGGACCAACGGTGTTGAGCTTTCAGAGTTGCAAACCATTGAGACCCCCAAGGGGGATTATCTGTTCATCTCCAAGGTGATCGAGGGGGGAGATTCTGCCGCTCAGTTGCCGAGGATTCTTGAATCGGTTGTCTCGGGCATCCCCTTTCGAAAAACGATGCGCTGGAAGGATCTCGATGTGCGCTTCGTGCGGCCGGTCCATTGGATTGTCGCCATTTACGGTGCCGAAGTTGTCCCCTTCGCCTTTGGCGATGTTCAGGCCGGCATACTTTCGCGTGGCCACCGTTTTATGGCACCGGACGAATTCAGGGTCAGTAGCCTTGAGGACTATCTGAGCCAGGCCGAGGCACAGCATGTCATCCCCCAGATCGACAAGCGGCGTAGCCTGATTGAGGGCCAACTGGCCGAACTGGCCACTAAATTGGGAGGACAGATCAACCCGGACCCCGAGCTTCTCGAAGAGGTCAGCTACCTGGTCGAAACACCGCTGGCGCTGGCGGGCAGCATCGAGGAACGTTTTCTCGCGCTGCCACCGGAACTGCTGATTACCAGCATGCGTGAACATCAGCGTTACTTTACCCTGATCGACGCTAAAGGCAAGCTGCTCCCCTACTTCATCACCATTGCCAACACGATTGTGACCGACCCCAGCGTGGTTATTGCCGGTAATGAGCGGGTTCTCAGGGCACGTTTGTCTGATGCCATGTTCTTCTGGCAGGAAGACCGGAAAACCTCACTCGACACCCGTCTTGAGCCGTTGAAAAAAGTGGTCTATCAGGCCAAACTCGGAACCAGTTACGAGAAGATCGAGCGCTTCACGATCCTGGCGACCGAACTGGCCGAGCAACTCAATCCTGAAATCAAGGGTCTGGTTGAACGGGCTGCCCGGCTGGCCAAATGTGACCTTGAGACCGGTATGGTCTACGAGTTTCCGGAATTACAAGGGGTTATGGGGCGCGAATATGCCCTGCTTGAAGGCGAAGACCCACGCGTCGCGACGGCGATCTTCGAACATTACCTGCCGACCCAGGCCGGTGGTGAGCTGCCTTCCGATGACGTCGGCACCTTTGTTTCTCTCGCCGACAAGATTGATACCCTTTGCGGCTGTTTTACGGTTGGTTTGATCCCGACCGGAACTGCTGATCCCTATGCACTGCGCCGCGCTGCGATCGGGATTCTGGCGATCATCCTTGAGGGGAATTTAGCAATTTCAATCCCCCGTCTGGTTGCACGGAGTGTCGCACTCCTTGAGCCGAAGGCCAAGCGTCCTCTCGATGAGATCACTGCCGAGGTGGTTGAATTTATCCGCTTGCGGCTGGTTAATATGCTGGCGAGTCAGAATTTCCCGAGCGATGTGGTCGATGCGGTTCTCAGTGCCAGCTTCAACGAGCCGGCCGATGCCCTGGCTCGGGTCAAGGCTCTAACCGACCTGAAGGCTCGCGCCGATTTTGAGCCGCTGGCGGTTGCCTTTAAGCGCGTAGTCAATATCATTAAGGGTGGCGTCGAGCAGGCCATTGATCCGAGTCTGTTTGAGGCGGACTGTGAAAAGAGGCTGCAGCAGCAGCTGGATCAGGTTCTCGGTGGCCTTGAACGACAGATCGAAGCCGCTGATTACGTCGCCGCACTTGGGACCATTGCCGGTCTCCGCCCGGCCGTTGACAACTTCTTTGACGGTGTTATGGTTATGGCCGAGAATGAGAAGGTCCGCACCAATCGCCTGGCGCTTCTGACCGCAGTCTCGCACCTGTTCACCGATATTGCGGATTTTTCCAAGATTTCGGCCTGAATTTCGACGGCAGCGGGCACTGCCACCGAAGCCTGGATCGATGCAAAGGTTGCATCGATTTAGGACAATTTAGTTTTTAGATGGCCGGATACTGGTCATCACCCGAAAGGTTCATCATGATGAAGTTCGGGTAC
>JAUXIR010000094.1 GCA_030620915.1 Geopsychrobacter sp.
AGCGCCGTCGGGAAATTTTACAGTTTGCGGTCAGGCCGGTTGGCCTGCCCGATCCCGAGGTGGCTCTTTTGACCCTCGGCCTCCTCGGACAGGAAGACCTATGCCCCTTGTTGGGTTCGATAGATCAGCAAGCGCTGGTGATACACGGTGAGAATGACCCGATTATACCACCGGCTGCCGGTCGAGATTTGGCAGAAAAACTAGCGCATGCGCGATTTGTTTCTCTGCCTGGAATCGGCCATGCGCCATTTCTGAGTTGTCCCGAGCGCTTGACCCAATTGGTTAGTGAGTTCTGTCAATGACGCTGGATGAAGATAGTTTAAAGGTCGAACAGGTCAGGCGAAATTTTTCGCGGCATGCCGATGAATATGATCGTTACGCACTGGTCCAAAAGTCGGTCGCGAAGAAACTGCTGCAGCGACTGCCCGCCGTGGCTACAACGGGGAGAGCGCTTGAGGTTGGCTGCGGCACCGGCATGCTCAGTCGCATCTTTCTTGCGCAGCATCCGGGAGCCAGATTGTTGCTTTCGGACCTGGCCCACGGCATGAGTTGCCGGGTTGCTGCGAACTTTCCCGATCAATTTGTCGTGGATGCCGATGCCGCTGCCTTGCCGTTTGCCGCCGATAGCTTCGACCTGGTACTTTCGAGTTCTGCCTATCAATGGGTCGATCATCTGGCGCAGGCTTTTGCCGAGCTCCAGAGGGTCTTGCGGCCTGGTGGCCAGGTTGCGATGGCCCTCTTCGGTGAGCAAACCCTCTATGAACTGCGCCAGTCTCATGCTCAAGCATCAGCTCAGGGGCAGTCCCATAGCCAGGGGTTTCCAGGTTGTGGCCAGGTGCAGGAAGCCCTGGAGGGTCGTTTCGAAATCGAATTATTGGAGAGTCGTCAGGAGATCGAATGGCATCCGGGAGTGCCGCACTTGCTGCGCTCCCTTAAGGCGATCGGTGCTCAAAATGCCAGTCGAAATCGACCGGGGGGGCTGGCTTCACGTCAGTTGATGCAGCGTATGTATGATTATTATATGCGCAATTTTGGTCGGGACGGAATGATCCCGGCAACCTATGAAGTTATTTACCTGTTGCTGCGTAAGCATTGAAAAATATCCCATCGATTTGTCCCGATGTGAAATGAAAAACAGGGCCGCACCTTAAAAGGTGCGGCCCTGTTATGTCGTTACAGATTCTCTTGCCGAATCAGTCGTCGTTATGGCACTCTTCTGACGGGACAAACATTCCGCTGAGCAAGGCACCGACAATCTTTTGTGCTTCAGGGCAGGTGACCTGGTAAAACACCTCGACCCCTTCGCGACGCCCTGAAATGATCGATTTGTTTTTAAGTAGTGCCAGGTGCTGTGAGACCGTCGCTTGCGGTAGCCCGAGACATTCCCAGATTTTCTTGACATTACAAGACTGCGACATCAGGCCGGCAACGATTTTTAAGCGCACAGGATGACCGAGAACCTTTAGAATCTCGGATTCACGTGTAAAATCCAGCTGTTTGTCGAAGGGGAGTTCATCCATGATGGGCAGCCTCAAGCAAAGTTAAAATTGAATATATGAATATTAGTTGTCTGCATTCTGTAGGTCAAGCCAATTGTTGAGTTTGTCAGGTGTTTATCAATAAACCTTTAATGTTTGATGGGGCTCCCCTTTGATTATTGCAACAATCGTTCTTTTTGTCGGTTTGGCTTTTCTCTATTATGGGGCCGAGGTTCTGGTAAGGGGCAGCTCAAGATTGGCTCTCTCGATCGGTATTCGTCCTTTGGTTATCGGCATGACGGTCGTGGCTTTTGCGACCAGTATGCCGGAGATGATGGTTTCATTGGCTGCAGTCTTTAAAAATTCTTCCAACTTGGCCGCTGGGAATGTCATCGGTTCTAATATCGCGAATGTAGGTTTGATTCTCGGCGCCACGGCCTTGATTGCACCGATGGCCGTCGCTCGTGGAACCTTGGTCCGCGAGATCCCGATCATGCTGGCCGCCAGTTTGGCCGTTTTTGTGATGGCGCTCGATGGCCAACTTGGACGTCTTGACGGCCTTCTATTGGTGACCGGGCTTTTTGCATTTCTTGGTTACTGCTACTTTTCGAGCCGGAAGGCCCTGGCCTACGTAGAAGCGTCGACTGCGGAAGGAGAACAGCATCCGCATCCTGGTCGAAATTTCTTTTTGATTTTGATCGGAATTGTCGGCCTCGGACTAGGGGCCGAGTTGATGGTTCGCTCAGCGGTTTTCATGGCTCGTCATCTTGGTATCTCTGATTTGATCATCGGAGTAACGGTGGTGGCGCTTGGGACCAGCCTGCCTGAACTGGCGGCGTCAACGGTCAGCGCCTGCAAGGGAGAGGCGGACCTGAGCGTCGGCAATGTCATCGGTAGCAACATCTTTAATATCTTGTTCGTGCTCGGGTTCTGTTCTTTGGTACGGCCGATTACTATCGAATCCGGGATATTGAGCTATGAACTGCCGCTGATGCTGTTCTTCAGCCTGGCACTCTGGCCATTGGTTCAGCGGCGGCTTCGTCTCGGTCGTACCGAGGGTGGGCTGTTATTGCTGAGCTACTTTGTCTTTATTACATACTACCTTTTGTGACATTATAAGCGGATGAAAAATCAGATTCTGCTATTTCTGCTGCTGCTTCAATTTAGCTTTGTCTCGCCGGCCTTTGCGGAAACCGCCTCAGCAGAGCTCCCGGCCAGGCTGCCGGTCAGTGCGCTACTGGGGGAAAGGTTAGTCTACAATGTATCTTTTCTCTGGTTTAAGAAGATTGCCCGCGGAGAGATGCGCTTTGAGCCAGGCAAGAAGATCGGCACATATCTGGCGACCCTCACCGCAAAAACACGCGGGATGGCGGCTTTTTTTACCCGCAACCGGGTCGAAACCTATACGACCCTGATGGAAGAAGGTCCGGATGGGTTGCTGCGCCCTCTGCTGCAGACATCTGACACCAAGAAAGGCAAGGGCGGGCAGAAGACCCATCGTCAGACCAGCTATGTATTTGATTTCCCTGCCCGGCAGGTTAGTTATCACAAAACGATAAATGGGGTTGCAAAACAGAGCCTTCGGTTGCCGATGGACGCAGAAACGGCGACTTATGATTTTTTGACCGCATTCTATAATATGCGCCTTGGTCGATTGGGTTCAGTTGAGGCAGGGCGTGACATCAAGCTGTCGGCCTTCTCAAGAAAAGGACCGGATGAGATCGTTATTACCAAACTTTTTAAAAAAGAGCAGAAACGGCTGAAATTTTCAAAGGACCTTATACTCTGCAAGGTTTTGATGGCACCTGATACTTTTAACACCAAAACGCGGGATGTCTACGTCGGATTTGACAGCCAGCTGCGGCCACAGATTGCACTGGTTAAGAATGTTATTGGATTAGGTGATGTGCGCGGAGAACTGGTCAACGTCACAGAACCTGATCGACTCCCCTGAAAAATGAGATGAAGAAAACAACGACCTATGTCATCGGTCATCGCAATCCGGATACCGATTCGATCTGCAGTGCTATCGCTTATGCCGAGCTTTTGCGTCTCCAAGGGCGACAAGGTGTCTACCCGGCCTGTGCCGGAAACCTGAATCAACAAACTGAATTTGTGTTGGAGCACTTTGGTCAGGTCCCTCCCAAACGTCTGTCCGATGTCTATCCACGGGTCGGAGATGTGATCGGCGAACAACCGGTCATGATCGGTCTCGGCGAGCCTTTAGCTGCTGCACTTGAGCTGTATCATCGCCATAAGATCAGGATGTTGCCGGTTGTTGATCACACAAATAAACCCCATGGATTACTTTTATTAAAAGAGATTACCGAGCTTTTTCTGCTGCCGACAGAACCCGGTGAGATGCGACGTGTGCGTGTTAGCTCGGAGTCGGTTTCATGCTGCTTGCAGGCGCAGGTCGGGACGCTTTATCGGGCCGATAACCTGGAAGAACTAGACCTATATGTCGGCGCGCGCGATACCGGCTCGTTCAGCGACTGGCTTAAAGAGATCGACCCGCGGCGCAGCATCCTGATTACTGGACAACGACCAGAGATTATCGCCGCCTCGATTGCTGCCGGGGTGCGGATGCTGATCCTGTCTGGTGGTGCCCCGCTTGATGAAAATCTTATCGAAAATGCCAGAGCCTCTAACGTCAGCCTCATCTCCAGCCCTTTTGATACTGCAAATTGCTGCTGGCTAACACGTCTGGCAACACCTGTTTCGGCATTGATCGGCAAAGATTTTTTACAGGTTGGACGCTTTGAGTTGCTCTCAGATCTGCGCCTGAAATTGCTGCATCATGACGCTGTGGGAGCCATTGTTGTCGATGACGATGGCCGGATAATCGGAATCGCCAGTAAGAGCCATTTGCTTAAAAATTCGCCGATTCAACTGATCCTGGTTGACCATAATGAATTGAGCCAGGCGATTCCCGGCGCGGATAAGGTTGAAATCGTTGAAGAGATTGATCATCATCGGCTCGGTAATTTCCAAACCGATCGACCGATCCGCTTTATTAATCAACCGCTCGGAAGCACCTGTACCCTTGTCGCGACCCTTTCTCGACAGGCAGGGATAGTCCCCGATTCTTTGGTTGCAGGCTTGCTGTTGTCGGGCCTTTTGTCTGATACGGTGATTTTAAAATCACCGACAACAACCGAGGTTGATCGAGAAGTCTGTGCTTGGCTGGCGGAACTGGCTGAGCTTGACGCCGATTCATTTGGTAACCGGATCTTCTCATCCAGTAGCCCTATGGCAACCGATATTGGCGCCCGCCAATTGATTACTACCGATTTCAAGGAATATGAGGTCGGGAGTAAGTGTCTCGGACTCGGTCAGGTCGAAGTTGTCAGTTTCCACGCTTTCCATGACCGCAAGTCTGAGTTAGAAGCAGAATTAAGCCGCTTACGTGAAGAGAAGGGGTATGCTCTCGCGGCGTTGCTGGTGACGGATATCGTAGAAGGATCCAGTTTATTGCTAACCGCAGGTCCCAAAGAGCTCCCTTTTCTGATCGGTTATCCGCAACAAGAACCTAATCTTTATCTTGCCTGTGGTGTGCTGTCACGCAAAAAACAGCTCGTTCCTCATCTCTTGGAAATTTTCAAAGATTAAACGGTCTTTCAGGGATTTCGTTGCAGCGGCAATTTTGGCCAAAATTTTAACTTCAGATAAAAAAATACCCCGCGTCAGGAGGGAGATCGCGGGGTAAAGGGGTTGGCTGCTGCTCCGTCGAGCCATTTTCAGCCTTTTGTTTATTATAGACAGCCAATGATATATGTCAAGAAAACATTTGTAGATTTTAAAAATAATACTCTAAGTTTGGCCCCTGCACCTTTTGGGGTTAAACAGTGGAAAACCTTCGGGAATTTGGGTAGACTTGACAGCCAACGTCTTCAGCCTCAGGGATCAACATGCTGAAAATTCCCTTTCTGCGTAATATATTATTGGTCGCATTCCTTTTTGCGACCATCTTTCCACTCTATGACCTCTACTATATTGTCCCTTCATATCAGGATCTTTTAATTCAGCAAACCGAGCGCGACGCGGCGCGTTTTGTGCGTTTTATGATCATCAGTAGTCATTTGGATGAAATGGAGTTGCGCCCTCAAAGCATTCCAGAGTCTCTTGCCGACGATATCGTCAAGCTCAAAGAAGAAGAAGAAACGCTGGTGAAATTGAGAATTTTTTCTCCTTTAGGTGAAATTGTTTTTTCTACCGATACCAAGGAAATTGGTTCGATCAATAAAAAGGCATATTTTAGAGAGGTTGTCGCCCAGGGCCACTTTTATTCGAAGATGGTTCACAAAGAATCTGTAACCGCTGAAGGCATGGCGACCGATATTGATCTGGTCGAGACCTATGTGCCGATGATGATCGATGGCCGTTTTCATGGTGCAATGGAGGTCTATTACGACATCACTCCTGGTCAGGAAGAACTTTCATCTCTCTCTCAACATTCATTTTCCATGCTTCTTACGGCTTCCGGCGGCCTCTTGCTAATGACACTGCTGGTGTTGTTCCGCGCATATAACAGCATCGTTGCGCGTGCTAAAGCTGAGGTTGCCCTGCAGATGGTGAATGAAGATCTTGAAACTCGCGTAGGGCAGCGGACCGCAGAACTGTCTACGGCTAATCAGCTTCTGGCCGCTGAAATCTCCGAAAGAAAGAAGGCGCAGCAGGCTCAAAAGCAGGCCTTTGTCGCGACCCTGGAGACACGGGATCGAATCGATGCCATTGTCTCTTCGGTGGCTGATGCGCTGTTGGTCGTAGACCATCAGGACAGTATCTTGCTGATCAATCCGGCGGCTGAAATTCTTTTCAATGTCAAATCGACCGATGTGCTCGGTCGTCGCTTGCCAGACGTGATCGGCTATGACGAATTACTGCTTGAAATTGCAAAGTCACGAAC
>JAUXIR010000248.1 GCA_030620915.1 Geopsychrobacter sp.
CTCCATACAAAGTACAAACAGTCGATTGCGGCGGCGGCGGTCGGGCTGGTTCTTCGCGCCGTCACCCATCATCGGTCCCAGATTAATCACACCATAAAGTTCAGCATAATCAAGGCAGTGAGTCCGATCGGCAGTCAGATCATACGAACCCGCCGGAAACACCTTAAAGTCCCGCTCAAGCGGCGAGACACAGCCAGCAATAATCAGAAACAACAGCAGAAAAAAATATTTCGACAAAATTTAACCCAATAGCTCACGCGTATTGCTAGCAGATATCATGCCTCAAGACATACCGCACGCTATCATCCTGAAACCACAGCAGCATACCCGAGACATGGCACAGATGTACAGTGTCCAATCTGGCTATTTGGTCATCTAGCGCGCCAAATCACCGCCATTCCACGACAATTAAAATCGATCTTGACCACCGGCGGTTTGAACGCTTAATGTGCGGTTGAATCTTACCAAACATATTTTCAGGGAGAAGCGACAATGGCCGTTTTCGAGGTAAATCATCCGCTGGTCAAGCACAAGCTGGGGCTAATGCGGCGCGCAGACATAAGTACCAAACATTTTCGCGAGCTCGCTTCTGAGCTAGCACGGTTGCTGACCTATGAAGCGACCCAGGACCTCGAAACTGAAAAAGAGATGATCGAGTCCTGGAACGGGCCGGTCGAAGTTGACCGACTCAAGGGGAAGAAGATCACCGTGGTGCCGATCCTGCGGGCCGGGCTCGGCATGATGGACGGAGTTCTCGACCTGATCCCCAGCGCCAAGGTCAGTGTTGTCGGACTCTACCGCAATGAAGAGACCCTCGAACCGGTCACCTATTTCGAGAAGATGGCCGGTGACATGGAGAACCGTACCGCACTGATCCTCGACCCGATGCTGGCGACCGGTGGTTCACTCGAAGCCTGTATCGAGATGCTCAAAAAGCATGGCTGCACCAGCATTCGAGGTCTCTTTCTGGTCGCGGTCCCCGAGGGGTTGGAACGGGTCACCAAGGCCCACCCCGACGTCGATATCTATGTCGCATCGATCGATGAGCGCCTCAATGAGAATGGTTATATCCTGCCCGGCCTCGGTGATGCCGGTGACAAGATCTTCGGTACGAAATAGTTGTTTCGCCGGAGCGACATCCGCCGCTTCCATCTTTTTATCCGGAGTTACAACCTAAAAACAAAGACTAGCTAGCCACCAAGGCGCCAAGAAAGGCAACAGCGAATTTAACGGAGAGGCGCGGAGATGGAGAGAACGCAGAGAAAAGCAAAAATCTTTTTTTGATTTTAAACCAATCAGATTCTGTTCTTCTCTCCACCTCGCCTAAGGCCGCCTACTTTTGGCTGCTCCTCTCCGACTCTGCGTTAAAATGCCTTTGACCCTCTTGATGGCCTGAAGGCTAACCTTCTTTTTGAGTTATCATGTCCGTTTCTTTCCCAACATGAGGTTAACCATGAGTCAAGAAAAACCACTGACCGACTACGTCTTTCGCATCAAGGATTGCCTGCTCGGCGCCCAGATGCTGTTTGTCGCCTTCGGCGCCCTGGTGCTGGTGCCGCTGCTGACGGGCTTAAATGCCAATGTCGCGCTGTTTACCGCCGGTGCGGGCACCCTGATCTTCCAGCTGATTACCCGCGGCAAGGTACCGGTTTTTCTGGCTTCAAGTTTTGCCTTTATCGCCCCGATCATCTACGGCGTACAACAATGGGGCATCCCCGGCACCATGTGCGGTCTGTTGGCCGCCGGTCTGCTCTACGCGGTCATGAGCTTCGCGATCAAGGTATTCGGTTCAGAGATTCTACACAGGATCCTGCCGCCGATCGTCACCGGCCCGGTCATCATGGTCATCGGACTGGTGCTGGCCCCGGTCGCCGTGCACATGGCCTCCGGTCGTACCGGCGACGGTTCGGCCTGGCTGGTCCCCGAAACCACCGCCTACATCATTGCCGGTGTCGCGCTGGCGACCACAGTCCTCGTTTCGCTGCTCGGCAAAGGGATGTTCAAGCTGGTCCCGATCTTAAGTGGCATCGTTGCCGGCTATCTCTGCTCGATTTTCCTCGACATTTCAGGGATTTCAAGTTCAATCCAGGCCAGTTTCGATCCCGGCACACTCAAAAACTGGACAGGACCAACCCTGATTTCATTGCAAAAAGTAGCGGATGCCCCCTGGTTGGCGATGCCCAGCTTCAGCCTGCCGACCTGGAACCTTGAGGCGATCCTCTTTATTGTCCCGGTCGCCATTGCACCGGCGATCGAACACTTCGGTGACGTGCTGGCAATCGGCGGCATCTCCGGCAAGGACTACGTCAAGGATCCGGGCATCCATAAAACCCTGCTCGGCGATGGTATCGCCACCAGCTTCGCCGCCCTGCTCGGTGGCCCACCCAACACCACCTATTCCGAGGTCTCAGGTGCGGTGGCCCTGACCCGCTCATTTAACCCGGCGATCATGACCTGGGCCGCGATGACCGCAATCCTGCTGGCCTTTATCGGCAAACTGGGCAGTTTTCTCGGCAGCATCCCGGTTCCGATCATGGGTGGCATCATGGTGCTGCTGTTCGGCGCCATCGCAGTGATCGGCATCAATACCCTGGTGAGAGCGGGTACCGACCTGATGCAGCCGCGCAATCTGACCATCGTTGCTGTGATTCTGGTTTTCGGCATCGGCGGGATGAACTTCGATCTAGCGGTGGTCAAACTCGGCGGCATCGGGCTGGCTGGTGTGGTTGGGGTGCTGTTGAATCTGGTTCTGCCGGGGCGTCAGCAGGCCCGAACAGATATGGCAAATCAATAAACTATAAAAAAGGGGGGCCTTTGCATGGTCCCCCTTTTTTATTCCCAGTATTTTTCTCCCCAGATTCTCCCACCTGAGCAGTTCTCAAAACCGCAGAAACGTGTTAGTAAATGGGTCTATTTTACTGACTAGACCTACAGAGAAGGATCAGAATCTGATGAATTTCCCCACCATCGGCCTGCAAGTCCCTAAAATCCTGCTACCTAAAGAAGGAACCGACATGCGCCACTGGTCGGTGATCGCCTGCGATCAGTACACCTCGGACGCAGACTACTGGAAACAGCTGGCGAGCGAGACGACAGGCAAGCCTTCGACGCTCAACCTGATCTTCCCCGAGGTCTACCTGGAAGATCCAGAAGGTGAGGCACGCATCACGGACATCAATCAGGCGATGGGAAAATATCTGGCCGATGGCAGTTTGATTGAACAGCCGACCGGTTTCGTCCTGATCGACCGCAAGACCAGCGAGGTTGAGTCACGCAAGGGGCTGATGATTGCCCTCGACCTTGAGCAGTATGACTACAGCAAGGGGACAACGTCACTGATCCGTGCCACCGAGGGGACAATCCTTGACCGGCTGCCACCGCGCATCAAGGTACGTGAAAATGCCCCGATCGAACTGCCGCATATTATGGTCTTGATCGACGATCCTGAGCGGACCGTCATCGAACCGCTGTTCGACAGCAACCCGGAGCCGCTCTACGATTTTGAGCTTATGGCTAAGGGGGGGCATCTCAAGGGCTATCGCATCGATCGGCCCGAGCAGATTGAGCAGGTGAGCAGGGCCTTGAACAAACTGGCCGACCCGCAAAACTATCGTGAGCGCTATCGGGTTGACGGCGAAGTGATGCTCTACGCCATGGGTGACGGCAATCACAGCTTCGCCACCGCCAAGGCGATCTGGGAGAAGCACAAACAGCACGCCGATGACAAGCAGGAGATCATGGACCATCCGGCGCGTTACGCCCTGGTC
>JAUXIR010000087.1 GCA_030620915.1 Geopsychrobacter sp.
CAAATTCTCTTTGGTCTCTACGGCGCGCGACAGGCGATCCGTCAGGCCTCTGAGGTGATTCTGGTCGAGGGTTATTTTGACCAGTTGGCCCTGGCGCGCGCCGGGGTAGCTAACGCGGTTGCGACCTGCGGTACCGCTCTGACAACAGAGCATGCGCAGTTGATCAAGCGTTATGCCAAGCGCGCACTGTTGCTGTTCGATAACGACAAGGCCGGACGAAGTGCGACCTTCAAATCGATGGATCTGCTGTTGCCATCCGGCTTGGAGACCGCCGTTGTCGAGCTCGAAGCCGGTGAGGATCCGGATTCTTTTCTGCAGAAGCGTGGCAAGGAGGCTTTTGCGGAGAAGCAGCTGGCGGCTCGCCCGGTTATTGAACTCTTCATGCAGGATCAGCTTGCTGCTGCATCGACCGGTGCCGCAGGGGTGTCACGCGCCGCACAGCGGGTTCTTGAGAAGCTGGTGCTGCTGCCGAATCCGTTGGAGCTCGATCTCTCCCTCAAGGAGTTGGCGCGCCGCACGGAGATTGAAGTCGATCTTTTGCGTGAGCAACTTGAGCAGATCGGACGTCAGCAACAGGAACGCAGTGCACGGATGAAGAGGCCCTCTGCCCCGGCGTCGGTTTCTCGCGCTGCACCAGAGCCGGCGCAAGCGGCACCGCCCGTGCAACAGAAGGGTCAAGCAGAGCGGCCGCTGACACCGGCGGATGCCAAACTGCTCAAGATGATGATTTTCGAAACGGAGGTACGGCAGCAGATTGCTGATCAGGGGGTTGCAACCTTCTTTTTTGAACCCCGCGCCTGTCAGCTGGCAGAGGAACTAGTGAGTCGATTGCGGGATGTTGCTGCCGGGCAGGAGCTGACCCGGCTGCAGCAACAGCCGGAATTTTTGGATCAACTCCCACAGCCACTTGCGAATGATCCGGCTGAATATGCCGGGGCGGGGCGGAAAATGCTCGAATCTTATCAGCAGAAAACTGCCGACAGACGACGGCGACAACAGATGAAAAACAATAGTTGAGTTGACTGGTGGGTGATTTTTTCTGTCGAGAGTTTACTCCTCGGCAGAAGAGGTTAGACTAGGTAATAGTTTGCTCTGAACGATGTGTCCGTGTTGACGGATGCCGGAGGAGAAGAGAGAAAAATGGCAAAGAAAGCAAATCCAGAAGAGGTTCAGCAACTCATCGAACTGGGTAAAGAGAAGGGCTTTTTGACCTATGACGAAGTCAATGACGTCCTTCCTTCAGACATGGTCTCTTCGGAGCAACTCGATGACATCATGGCTATGTTCGGTGACATGGATATCGAGATTGTCGAATCGGAGGCCAAGGCACCTGTTAAGGGGGACTCCAGCCGCGATGATCGCGACGAGGATGATGTCGAGCTTGAAGCCGGGACGCTCGGGAGAACCAGTGATCCGGTGCGGATGTACCTGCGAGAAATGGGGCAGGTTGCACTCTTGACCCGCGAAGGCGAGGTTGTTATCGCCAAGCGGATTGAGGATGGTGAGAATCAGGTCACCAAGGTGGTGATGCGCACACCCGTAGCTTTTCACGAAGTCATGGCTCTGATGAATCGCCTCGAAAAAGGGACCATCGGCGTTTCCGAGATTACGCGGGAGTACGATGAAGAAGAGGGGGACGCGGCTGAAGGCAAACAGCGTGCGCGTCTGCTCGCGATGATTGAAGTCTTGCGCCCGATTGAATCCCGCCTTGAGGAGTTGCGGGAGGAGTTGGCTGCCGAGCCCCCGGCGCGGACGCGGACCAAGCTTGAAAAGGAGCGGGGCAAGCTGTTTGAGGAGATGACGAAGCATTTGCATCTGATCCGACTCAAGGATTTTCAGGTCGCCAAGATTGTCGATCGGCTCAAGGATATGGGCAAGCAGGTCAAGAAGGGTCACCTTGAAATCGCGGCCTGTGAAAAGGAGTTGAATCGGCCCTACGATGAGCTGCGTAGCCTGTTGCGTAAGATGCGCAAGAGTGAAGAAGATGCCTGTGCCGTCGCCGAAGAGTTGAACGTTTCCGGTGATACCCTGTTAACGGTTGAAAAACGCCTGAAGGCAGCGAAGCGGAAATTCAAGAAGGTCAAGGATGAGTCGGGCTTTGAGCCGGAAGATCTGGTTGAATACCTCAAGGAGGTTCATAAGGGGGAATGGCTGGCCAAGAAAGCCAAGTCGGAACTGGTTGAAGCTAACCTGCGGCTGGTGGTTTCGATCGCCAAAAAGTACACGAACCGTGGCCTGCAGTTTCTCGACCTGATCCAGGAAGGGAACATCGGCCTGATGAAGGCGGTCGATAAGTTTGAGTATCAGCGCGGCTACAAGTTTTCGACCTACGCCACCTGGTGGATCAGGCAGGCGATCACCCGTGCCATCGCCGATCAGGCCCGGACGATCCGGATCCCGGTGCATATGATTGAAACGATCAACAAGTTGATCCGTACCACCAGGCAACTTGTTCAGGAATTGGGTCGTGAGCCGATTCCGGAAGAGATCGCCGAGCGGATGGATCTGCCGCTTGAAAAGGTACGGCGGGTGTTGAAGATTGCCAAGGAACCGATCAGCCTCGAAACCCCGATCGGCGAAGAAGAAGATTCATCCCTCGGGGATTTCATCGAGGATAAGGGGGTTGTCTCGCCCCTGGAGGCGGTCATCAAGGGCAACCTTTCCGATCAAACCTCACGGGTGTTGGCCTCTTTGACTCCGCGTGAAGAGAAGGTGCTGCGCATGCGTTTCGGAATCGGTGAGAAGTCGGACCATACCCTTGAGGAGGTTGGGCAGGATTTCAACGTGACCCGCGAACGGATTCGTCAGATCGAAGCCAAGGCGTTGCGCAAACTGCGTCATCCGAGTCGCGCCAAACGTTTGAAGGGTTTTGTGGCGACCGACTCTACCGGCAGGGAATAGGCGGAAAAATCTTGACAGGTGGCAGCGGTTTTGCCTAGTATCGGCACTTGTCGTTTTTGCGGGCCTATAGCTCAGTTGGTTAGAGCCGCCGGCTCATAACCGGCTGGTCCCATGTTCGAGTCCTGGTGGGGCCACCAGTTTGATACGAAGCCCTCGGGTCGTTACTTTATACAGGTGAAAACAGTTTGAAAGAAAAATTGACAAGAGCGTGGCTACGAACCCAAAACGGGGTCGCAGGCCACCATGGGAAAGCGGCTCAGGCCGCTGAGGGGGAAAACTAGATTTAACCTAGAAGAGTGCATCGGGAAACCGTTGCACTCTTTCTTTTTGTGGCAGAGGCCTGAAATGGCAAAGCAGAAAACTGTGCGGGTTCAGGATGTTGGCGGCCTGATCAACAATCTTTATCCTCAATACTTAGCTGAGGATTGGGATAATGTCGGGTTGCAATTAGGCGATCCTGCGGCCATAGTCGAGCGGGTTCTGGTCTGTCTCGATGTCGAGGAACAGGTGATTGCTCGAGCCGAGGAGTTGGGCGTTCAACTGGTGATATCTCACCATCCGTTGATCTATCGGCCGCTTAAAAAGATCACCCCTTCAGATGAAGCCGGGCGCGCTATTTTTCGTGCCATGCGCCAGGGTATTGCCGTCATCAGTGCCCATACAAACCTTGATCGGGCCAAGGATGGTCTGAACGATTGGCTGGCAGCGCGTATCGGACTGCAACAGACGGCGCCCTTGGAACAATCGGTCGCCGACCTGCTCAAGTTAGTGGTTTTTGTCCCGGTCGCCAGTGAGGTCGCTGTGCTTGACGCCTTGCATGCCGCCGGCGCTGGTGAGATCGGCAGTTACGATCGTTGTTCATTTCGCAGTAGCGGAGTCGGCAGTTTTCGCGGCGGTGAGGAGACTTCACCTTTTATCGGTAAGCCGAAAGCACAGGAGCAGACTGAGGAGCTACGGATTGAGACCGTTCTGCCTGCGGCACTCTCAGGCAAGGTGGTGGCGAAAATGATCAAGGCCCACCCCTATGAAGAAGTGGCTTTCGATCTCTATCCCTTGGTCAATCACCGGACCGATGTTGGTTTGGGCCGAATTGGTCTGCTGACGGAACCGCTTGAATTAGCCGAATTCGTAACTCAAATCAAACGGGCTCTCGGGTTGGAGCTGCTAAGGCTGGCAGGTCGCTGCAAGGGGCTCATCCGAAAAGTTGCGGTCTGTGGCGGTAGTGGTGCTGCTTTGATTTCAGATGCCCTGCGCCATGGTGCTGATTGCCTGATCACCGGTGACGTCAAATATCATGACGCTCAGCGGGCAAGAGCCGAAGGCTTGACCCTGATCGATGCCGGGCATTTCGGCACCGAAATTCTGATGGTGCAGCAAATGAGCGAACAACTAAGACGGGCTGCGACTGAACGGCAGTGGCCGCTCGAAATCATAGAAATGACCGGTGAGAAGGATCCTTTTCGTTGGATCTAAGCACCAACAGACGTAATGTTTGCAACAGACGGAGGAAAATGTGCAAGAAAAGATGAATCTTCTCAGGGAACTGCAGGAAGTCGATCAGGAATTGGCTGGACTCGCGACTGTGCGCGCCAAGCATGAGGCCGAGCTTCAGGATCTCTCTGCTGAGAAAAGTCGGATTCAGGGGATGGTCGATGAACTGAGTGCACAACTCGACGAACTGCAGAAAGAAGATGCTCAACTGCAGCAGGAGATGCTCGCTGAAAAGGATCAGATTACCAAAGTAGAGGCGCGCCTGCCCGAGATTCAGACCCAGAAGGAGTACGTCGCGGTCCTTAAAGAGATCGATATGGCCAAGAAGGCGAGTCTCGATACTCAGGCAAAAATTACTGAGAAAGAGACTGGGATTACCGAACTGACGGCAGATCTCGAGGAGAAACAGGCCGAGCTTGCTGCCATCTCCGAAAAGAGTGATGCGCGTCAAGCCGAAGTCGATAAGATTCTGGCCGAGAGCGATGCAACCTGTGTCGCGCGTCAGGCGACCCGCGACAGTTTGGCCAAGGATTTACCAAACTCTCTGCTGAGCAAATATCAGCGGATATTCTCCCGCCGTGGTGGACTGGCCCTCGCTCGCGTTGTCGACGGGGCCTGTCTGGGTTGCAACATCCAACTGCCACCGCAGCAGTACAACCGTTTGCACCGTGGCAAAGAATTGCAGAGTTGCCCCCATTGCAACCGTTTGCTCTATATGGATCGGGCATAGTCCGTTTGGTTTAGATGGTTGGAGAAGAACAGATGATCGCCGGTCTGTCTTTATGGCAGGCGGGAGGAAAGTCCGGGCTCCACAGGACAGGATGGTCCCTAACGGGGACCGGGGGTAACCCTAGGGCTAGTGCCACAGAGAGAAGACCGCTTTGTTTTTTGTGCGTTTCGACGCAGCTGAAAACAGAGTAAGGGTGAAAGGGTGAGGTAAGAGCTCACCGGCTCCGGCGGTGACGTCGGAGGCCAGGTAAACCCCATTCGGAGCAAGACCAAATAGGGGAATGTTTGAGGGCGGTCCGTCCGAAGTTCCCGGGTTGGTTGCTTGAGGTCGTCGGCAACGGCGACCCTAGATGAATGATCGTCACCCTGCCAGCGGGTAACCGCAGCGGGGAACAAAACCCGGCTTACGGTCTTCTTCGACCATTTTTTTCGGCAGCACCACAGCTATTGTGGTGCTGCCTTCTTTTTCGGGACAGATTGAAGTCCGCCGCAGAGCGAACGCACCCGGATTTGGCCGCAACTGCGGTGCCTTGTCCGCCGGAGAGCGGCCTTACAACGGCAGCGGTTTCCTCTGTGTTAGACTCGAAGGACAATTGGCCCCGAATGATGTTCAGGGCTTCTATGTCATTGAGAGTGAGTTACGTGGCCTTATCGTTCATTTGCTGAACGCTATGCTGGTAGTATGAGCGGCCTTTTGTTGGCCGTGCGGCGTCTGCAGGGACTTTCTTCAGTCTGATCCCTCTTTGACGGAGTTTATTTGATGGAACTGCATTTTGATCGTAGCAATGGCGAGGTTGACCGCCTGATCGATGAACTGATGGCGCGCGTCGGTGTTCACCACCCCGAAATGATCCGTCAGATGATTCTAGGTGCCCTTAAATCCGGGCAAGAGAACGACTATCTGGCTGACCAGAAATTTATGCGCACGACCATGAAGGAGATGCGTTTCACCAACAAGGTCTTTGCTCCTTATCGCGACCGCAGAAAGGTCAGTATCTTCGGCAGTGCCCGAACCCAATCTGACGAACCGATCTATCAGAAGTGCGTCACCTTTTCACGCATGCTGGCTGAGCGAGGCTATATGGTTATCACCGGTGGCGGACCGGGTATCATGCTGGCCGGCAATGAGGGCGCCGGGGCCGAAAACTCCTTTGCGGTCAATATCGATCTGCCCTTCGAACAGGATATGAACCCGGTGATGAAGGGCAGCGACAAGGTGATCAACTACAAGTACTTCTTCAACCGCAAGGTCGCTTTCCTGAAAGAAGCCGATGCGGTGGTGCTCTTCCCCGGCGGTTTCGGCACTCTGGACGAGGGGATGGAGATCATGACCCTGATCCAGACCGGCAAAAATCCACCGATCCCGTTAATCATGATCGATGATGATAATGGCGG
>JAUXIR010000133.1 GCA_030620915.1 Geopsychrobacter sp.
GAAGCGAGTCAGAACCGGCCATGGCGAAGAGATCGAGTGGGAAAAAAAGAGCGCCGACGGGACACTGCAGCTTGAGGTCTGCCCCTTTACGCCCGAAGCAGTCATGAGTATCTTTGATTATGAAACGCGCGGAGACGTAGTGGGCTGAGGCCCTGATCTTTCGTTTCTGACCGAGGAGGGGGGATTAAGCGTATCCCGCCAGTTGACAACCAACCTGTTATAGATACGCAAAAAGGAAGCGGATATGACCAAAGCCAATACTGATGCCGGGATGCCGATAGCCATCACTCTTGAGCCGGGGACTTATTTCCGCTGCACCTGCGGCGCTTCGAAGAACCTCCCTTTTTGCGATGGCAATCATCGCGGCGGAGAACTGCCTATCCGTTTCGAGATCGAAGCGCGACGTAAGGTTTATCTGTGCAGCTGTGGCAAGACGGCTAGTCAGCCTTTTTGTGATGAAACCTGCGGGGTTGATCTGCCGCGAGATTAAGCGGTTCAGCAACGCTACCATGGCCGCTAGTTAGTCCTCCGGCTGCTTCTGCCGGTCCATAAATGGTTTCATCAGTTCGATCGGCAGCGGAAAGAGGATGGTTGAATTCTTCTCCGACGCGATTTCGGTCAGGGTCTGCAGAAAGCGCAGCTGCAGGGCTCCCGGTTCGGCAGTGATCTGCTTGGCCGCCTTGGCCAGGTTCGTTGAAGCCTGAAACTCCCCTTCGGCATGGATGATCTTGGAGCGTCGTTCCCGTTCGGCTTCGGCCTGTCGCGCCATGGCGCGCTGCATCTCGATCGGCAGATCGACATGCTTGATCTCGACGTTGGAGATCTTGACCCCCCAGGGATCGGTCTGGCGGTCGAGGATCTCCTGCAGGTTCTGATTGATCTTGTCCCGCTTGGAGAGCAAGTCATCGAGCTCGACCTGGCCGAGGATGCTGCGCAGCGAGGTCTGCGCCAGTTGGCTGGTCGCATAGAGGTACTCTTCGACCTCGATCAGCGCCTTGTCGGGATGGACCACGCGGAAGTAGAGCACCGCGTTGACCTTGACCGAAACGTTATCGCGAGTGATGACATCCTGCGGCGGCACATCCATCGCAATGGTTCGCATGCTGACCTTGAACATCCGATCAACCAACGGGATGATGAACTTGAGCCCCGGCCCCTTGACGCAGGAGAAACGCCCGAGACGAAACACTACGCCGCGTTCGTATTCAAACAGAATGCGGACCGCGGAGGCGAGAATAACCACCAGAAAGAGAATGGCGATTGGCCAGAAAAAACTTACGCCCAGTCCGAACATATCATGTCTCCTCTTCTATATGATGCTGACCGGCTGCCGGTACTCGCACCTCGAGCACCAAACCGGGCAGTAGCCCTACCACCTCTATTTCACTCCCTTTCGAAATTTCAGTATCTGCTCGGGCACGCCAGAACTCGCCATGCACAAAAACCTTCCCTTCACCACGAATATCCTTGATCACCCTGCCCCGTTCGCCGACCATTCCTTCCTGTCCTGAGACAACCGGACGGCTCTGGGTACGGATCACCATCCAGCTGGCAAAGAGGATAAACCCGGCGCTGACGGCGACGGTTGCCGCGATCACTGCGCGTGAAATCTGCAGGTAAGGCTGACTGCTATCGATCAGCATCAGTGAGCCGAACGCCATGGCAATAATTCCACCGACGGTCAGCATGCCGTAGGAGGGAACCTTGACCTCAAGGATAAACATCACCACCGCCAGCAGAATCAGCAACAGCCCGACATAGTTGATCGGCAGGGTCGAAAAGGCGAAGAAGGCGAGCAGGATAGCGATGGTGCCGACCACACCCGGCAGAATCACCCCCGGCTGGGAGATCTCGAAGAAGATGCCGAGAATACCGAGCATCATCAGCAGGTAGGCGAAGGTCGGATTGCTCAGGGCACTCAGGATCTGCAGGCGCCAGTTCATCTCTTGCGTGCGCAGCGGAATATCCTTGGTAATCAGGGTCTTTTTTTGCCCCTGGCGCAGGTAGCTGCGGCCATCAAGTTTTTTCAACAGTTGAGTGGTATCCTCGGCGATCAGGTCGATGACCTGCAGTTCCAGTGCTTCCTGGGCCGAGGAGGAGATACTTTCGCGGACAATTTTTTCAGCCCAGTCCAGATTGCGGCCGCGCTGCAGGGCCAGACTGCGTGCGTAGGCGGCGGCATCGTTGACCAGTTTTGTCTCCATGGTTTTGTCGGGCTGAGCCCCGGCACCGATTGAAACCGGATGGGCGGCGCCGATATTGGTGCCCGGCGCCATGGCGGCAAAATCGGCCGCCAGGGTGATCAGCGCCCCGGCTGAGGCCGCACGTGCACCAGCCGGAGCGACCTAGACGATCACGGGGATGTTTGAACCGAGCTCGGCCTGAATGATCTTGCGCATCGCAGTGTCGAGGCCGCCGGGGGTGTTGAGTTCGATCAACAGCGCCGCGTCCTGCCGACTGTTGGCTTCGTCCAGCTGTTCGCTGATAAATTTTGCGACTACGGGGTTGATTGCGGAATCGATGGTCAAACGGGTGATGGTGGATGAGGCTGTCGCTTGTTCAGCGAGGAGAAAACCGCAGGTCAGGGCAGCCAGAATGCTCATAGTTAACAGCAGGTTGCGCATCATTCTTCTTCACCCTTCGGCAATAGAATGAAAAACGGTCCCTCCGGGGCAGGCTAAGTATGGCGCTGAAATAGCAGTGAATAGCTACAGTTTACCTTGAATTTGGGTTTGGTGCCGGGATCTGCTGAGAAACAGTGCTGTTCTGCTTGAAATCGAGCGCTGAAGGCATATAAAATTATTCAAAACTGATGCAAAGCAGGACCATATGAGGGGACGGCAACCCAATAACGGCCCAATCAGTGAAAGCAGGCTGGGCCGTTATTGGTTCGCAAAGGATGACAGCCCTTATCCCGCGCCATGCTCGCGGCCCGTTTTGTGGAGATAGTATTCATAATCCCCGTCATAACTCACCATCTTGCCATGATCGATCTCGAAGACCCGACCGACCAGTGCGCGCAGAAAGTGGCGGTCGTGGCTGACGAGAATGACGGTGCCGGCAAAATTCTGCAGGGCCTCGAGCAATACTTCGCGCGACTGGATATCCAGGTGGTTGGTCGGTTCATCGAGCACAAGCAGGTTGATCGGCCGCGCCAGCAGGGTGGCGATCACCAGCCGGCTCTTTTCGCCGCCGGAGAGTTTGTCGATCCGCTTGTCGACATCGTCGCCCTGAAACAGAAAGGCTGCCGCCAGGTTGCGGATGACTCCGATTGAGGCCTTAGGCAGGGCGAGCTGCAGGCTGTCGAAGACGGTTTTTTTTGGGTCGAGCAGCTCCATCGAGTGCTGGCTGAAATAACCGAGTTCGACGTTGGCGCCGAGGGTTGCGCTGCCTGCCGAAGGCTCTATCTGGCCGGAGAGGGCCTTGAGGAAGGTCGATTTACCGGCACCGTTGACCCCGGTGACCGCAATTTTGTCGCCGCGCCTGATCAGCCCCGAGATGCCACTGAAGACCGGCTTTTCGCCCCCTTCGGGGAGGGGCCAACTCTTGGCCAGATCCTTGAGTGCCACCACATCATCACCGCTGCGGGGCGGTGGGTTAAATTCGAAGCGGACTTTCTTTTGTTCGGCGGGGATCAGGATTCGTTCGATCTTCTCCAGTTTTTTGACGCGTGACTGCACCTGCGCGGCATGCGAAGCACGGGCGGCAAAGCGGGCGATGAACTCCTCTTCCTTGGAGAGCATCTCCTGCTGGCGACGGTGGCTGGCGATCAACTGCTCGCGGCGAATTTCACGCTCACGCAGGTAGAAATCGTAGTTGCCGCCGTAGGTGGTGACGGTCTGGCTGGCTACCTCGATGACCCGGCTGACCAGGCGATTCATGAAATCGCGGTCGTGGCTGGTCATCAAGAGCGCACCCTTGTAATCTTTGGCCAGCCAGTCCTCCAGCCAGACGATCGATTCGACATCCAGGTGGTTGGTCGGCTCGTCGAGCAGCAACACATCGGGATTAATCGTCAGGATCCTGGCCAGCGCGATGCGCATCTTCCAGCCGCCACTGAAGCTTTCAGCCGGGCGGTTATCGGCATCGGGCCCGATGCCGAGGCCGGTCAATACCGCCTGCGCACGTGGCTCCAGGTCATAACCGCCGCGATGTTCGAACTCCTGCTGGGCATCGCCATAGCGTTCGAGCAGCGCGGCCAGCGCTTCATCGTCGAGCGGCTCGCACATCTGCCCCTCCATGGCGGAAATCTGCTCGCCGAGCTTCATCACCTCGCTTGACGCGGCCATCACCTCGGCCAGTGCCGAGCGGCCCGCCATCTCGCCGACATCCTGCGAGAAATAACCGATTACGACCTTCTTGCCACAACTGATATCGCCGGCATCCAGATCCTCCTCGCCGGTGATCAGACGGAAGATCGTAGATTTGCCCGCACCATTGGGGCCGACCAGCCCGCTGCGGCTACCGGGCAGGATCTGCAGGCTGGCATTGTTGAACAGAATATGGGAACCGTGCTGCTTTTTTATGTTGGTCAGATGGATCATTGCCGAAGCTCCAATTTAGGTTGGAAAAGTCTCGCTCTGTTAGCATGCTGTCTGAGTTTGCGGCAAGGTTTTTTTTGGAAAAACTGGACCTCAGTCGTGCTGGCGGGTATTTTGTGCGACATCAAATTACTTTAAACAGGGATATATTCATGAGTGTCACACTTGTTCTAATTGCAATCTTTTGGGGCCTGATCGCGGGTTATCTCTTGCTGAGGGGTACCGATAGTCTGCTGGGGTTACTCTTTTGTGTACATGGACTGTTCAAACGGCGCTGGAAGCAACTGGCGGATAAAAACGCCACCGGGCTGATCCGCCCGCGGCTGATTCTCAAACTTGCTCTGCGGCTTGGCTGTTACGCGTTGATGTGTGTGTTTTTGCTCGAGGCGGGGGATGGATTTCTACGGCGCGAATACCGTTTTCACTATGGGGAACTTGCAGGGGTGCTCTTTGCGCTTGCAGCAGGGAGTGTCATCCTCAGCCGCTTGCTCACCTCATGGCGGCGGATGAAGCTGGTCTGGCGTATGACCCACGAGTTCGACTTTGCCGAACGTCGGGAGCGAACGCGATTGTTGAAGAGTTGAGTTTTCAGGGCGGATTTCAGCAGAGGAATCCGCCCCTGAAAGCTCATTATTTTGCTGACCTCTAACGAATGATCTTCCACGAACCATCCGCTTGACGGCAGGCGGTACCATACGCCTGCTGTTCTTTCCCGCCGACCCAGACCGTTTGACGATATTCGCGGCAGTACGCGCCACTCTTAGCCTGATATGTTTCGATCGGGGTAAGCTGTCCGCCGTTGCCGGAATCGGGATTGCGCCAGGGAGTCGAGGTGTTGGTCGGGGCGTGTTCCAGCGCGTATTGGGCATTTCGTTCCATGGCGAGCCGATCTGCCTTGTCGAGTGAGCTGCCGACTTCCTGCCCGAGCAGGGCACCGGCCAGGGTGCCGATGGCTACGGCAACCAATTGGCCATGACCTTGGCCGACCTGCGCGCCGAGCAGGGCACCGGCCCC
>JAUXIR010000324.1 GCA_030620915.1 Geopsychrobacter sp.
GCATCGTACTCTGATACAAGACCCATGTCAGCAGACTGATCCCGATGCTGAGGCCGACTTTCCAGGCCATTGAGGTTTGGGGGCGCAACCAGATCAAGGGTAAGGCCAGCGGCCCGACGAAACTGAGAGCAATCACAATGAAGGTCTTGCGTAGATACCAGGGGAGTTGTGGCTCGGTTGAGACTACGGGCTTTGAACCATCCAGAAACTCACCACAGTGCTTGCACTTGATGGCGGCGGGTTGGATCTCTTCAGCGCAGAAAGGGCAGATTTTCATCGATGTTATCCCAAGGCGTCACATTAAAAAAACGACAGGGTCCTCGCAATAGACCCTGTCGTCCGTTTTCTATATTCAGCGGCCTCTAGCGGCCGAGGCATTCCGTCCGGTCTGAGGCCGACGGCTGGACGGCCTGCTTGTTTTTTTCGCTGAGCCGCCAAACCCTTCCCGCTTCGGACCTTTGCTGAAAGAGGACTTTCCTGCCGGCTTGGCCGATGTAGACTTCGGCGGCCTGGCAGGCTGCGGCGTTTTTTTAGGTGCCGGAACCGTATAATCGAAATCGTCCAGAGTGCGGCGTACAATCTGCTGCTTGAGCGCTTTTTCGATGGCGCGCACCATCTGCGCATCCTCGCTGCCGACCATGGTAAAGGCGTCGCCGGTACGGGCAGCCCGGCCGGTACGACCGATGCGATGGATATAGGCTTCGGGGGTATCGGGGATGTCGAAGTTGACCACATGGGAGATCTGGCTGACATCGATACCGCGCGCGGCGATATCGGTCGCGACCAGGATCTGGACACTACCGTCACGGAAGCCGTTAAGGGCCGCCATCCGTCGGTTCTGTGACAGGTTCCCTTGCAAAGAAGCCGCCTTGTAGCCGACCTTGGTCAGTTTTTCACCGAGACGTTTGGCGCGATGCTTGGTGCGGGTGAATACCAGCACCGATTCGGTGTTGGTATTCTTCAGCAGTTTCAACAGCAGATCGGTCTTCAAGTGCTGGGCCACCGGGTAGAGGGCATGACTGACCGTGGTCGCCGGAGCGAGGGAATCGACCTGAACGGTTTCGGGATTGCTCAAAACCTCGTGGGCCAGCCTGAGGATCTCCTTCGGCATGGTGGCCGAAAAAAGCAGGGTCTGGCGCTGCTTAGGTACCTGCTTGATGATGCGCCGGATATCGGGCAGAAAACCCATATCGAACATGCGGTCGGCCTCGTCGAGAATCAACATCTCGACATGGCTGAGATTAATCGTCCCCTGACCGATATGATCGAGCAGACGACCTGGACAGGCCACCACAATATCGACCCCACGTCGCAGTTTTTGAATCTGAGGATTGATATTGACCCCACCGTAGACCGTGATGCTGCGGACGTTGGTCTGGGTACCCAGAGTGATAATGGTCTCGTTGATCTGTTCAGCCAACTCACGAGTCGGGGCGACAATCAGCGCACGAATGCGGCCGCGCTCACCCGCCATCAACCGTTGCAGGATCGGCAGAGCAAAGGCTGCGGTCTTACCGGTGCCGGTCTGGGCCAGGCCCATGACGTCACGTCCTTGCATAACCGGCGGGATGGCCTGGGCTTGAATCGGGGTCGGGGTGGTGTAGCCGGAGGCATTGATCCCTGCGGCAACCTTAGGGTGAAAATTGAAACTGTTGAACTCCATAAAACCTTCTTATTCTTCTTCGTTGGCAATATCTGAATTTGTGAATATACGGTAATTTTGTGCTACCTGTTGTCGACGACACCCAAATTCAGTTAATAAAAAAGCCCCGGTAGAATACCAGGGCTTAAGATAATGTCGTGTCTTTTCCGGGGTACAACTAAGTTGAAAAGATAACAGAAATGATAAAAGCCTGTCAAGGCGTGCGGGTCGCACGCGATATCAGTGCCTCCCATCTGCATCAGAGGCCTGAACATCTCAAATACTGACGAAATGCTGAATCGACAGGCCGCGGGCCTGATCGGCCTCTGGAAAGTCATCACCGGCACCGATACAGGACTGCTCACGCACAGTCGGCAGCTGAGTAGCGAAGATCTCCCGTAGGTTGAGCGACGACATATGCGGGGCATTGAGGCAGGCAATCACCTCTCCCCCCGGGGCAAGCAGCTGGCCGAGCCGCGCAACAAGCTTCGGCCAGTGGGTTTCAGCCGTAAAACTCTTGCCCTGGCTAAAAGGCGGGTCGCAGATAATCAGGTCAAAGGGCCCAAGCTTACGCAGTCGACTAATGCTGCGAAAGATTTCGAGGGCTAAAAAGGCCGCTGAGCGCATATCGAGGTTGTTGTGCAGGTGGTTTTTGCGCCCCAACTCCAGCGCCCCGCGATTCATATCGACATTGATAACCTGGTGGGCACCGGCATTCAGCGCTGCAACCGAAAAACTGCAGCTATAGGCGAACAGGTTGAGAACCTTCTTCCCGACTGCCTGTTCAGCAACCAGGGCACGCCCTGTCGCCATATCAATAAAAAAACCGATATTCTGCCCTACCTGCGGACGCAGCAGATAGTTCAAACCGGCCTCCTGGGCTTGCGCCTGAACCGGCAGTTCGCCATGGAGAAACTCAAGCGGGGCCTGTGGCAAATCACGACGCTGCACGGCGATACATTCGACATCGGGTCGAACACAGCGCAGCAATTCACCAAGTTGAGTCAGCCAATCGGTTTGACGTTCGGCAAACAGGGTCACCCAGAGCAGTGATCCGTAACTGTCAATCAGCAGATCCTGATAACCGGGGAACATTCGCCCCCGGCCATGAAACATACGACGCGCCTCTCCATCCCGGGGCAAATGCGCGGCGATTTCGGTTTTAACGATCTGCATAACAATAATCCTGACAAAACAAAGCCTGCACTCTGATTGAGCACAGGCTCGAGATTTAACGGTTGAGCATTGATGACTAACCAGCGCGACGCTCTGCCCCCTGATAATCGCTTAACTGACTTCGACGTAGCGGAACTTGCCCGAGACCCGACCAGCCGTTATCCCTTCGAAAATGGTGGATACGCTCGCGTTTGAGCAACGGAGCGAGCA
>JAUXIR010000074.1 GCA_030620915.1 Geopsychrobacter sp.
CTCATCCAAATGCTCAGTAAGAGCGGTCAAGCAACGCCCACACTGTAAAAACAGGTCAGCAGTGATTTCACCATCCAACAAGAGCCGACGGTCAACGCGTGATAACCGGTAAGCGATCCGTGCCTCACCGGCAAAAGGTCCGGAAGAACCATCCTGAGCCTGACTCAATTGACTGTTCAACTCATCAGCGGTCAGGATAAGCCGGTAGGCTCGACTAGTATCTGTAATTTTTTCCACTAACAGGCGCACTGACTCAACCTCAAGGCAAAACGACACACTATAGAAAAAGACTAAATTGTGTCAAGAGAATTCCGGCAAATCGGGCGCTACTTGATAGCCCATCAGTCGCCACTTTGCAAGGATTTATTTTCAATTTGCCCCCATGCTTAAACGTGACAGAATATGGAGATATATTCTCAAGCCAACATTTTTGGATGAACTGAAAGGGATTCTGCCAACGATGACCCCAGAAGAGATCAAGCAACTTTCCGAACTGCTAAATACCATGCGCCATCTACGCTCGCAAAATGGCTGTTCCTGGGACCGCGAGCAATCTCCAGAAAGTCTGCGTCCCTACATCATCGAGGAAGCCTATGAGCTTATCGATGCAATCGACACAGGTGATACCGACGAAATCCTTGCAGAACTGGGTGATCTTCTCCTGCAGGTCATATTTCAGGCACAGATATTTTCAGAACGAGGGCTGTTTGGCATCGGAGAGATCGCGGAAGGCATCAACCGCAAACTACAGCGTCGTCATCCGCATATTTTTTCAGAGGCAATGAATTCCGAGCATCCGGACTGGGAACAGATCAAGCAGCAGGAGCTTAAAGAGAAGGGAAAAGAGATCGATTTTGCTGCACGGCAACCAGTTAACCTCCCGGCACTTAAATTAGCCGACAAATGTTGCCGCCACCTGAGTCAGGATTCGACCACAGCAGAAACATTTCTATCATCCGCGAGCCTGCACGACCCCCGCAAGGAGAACCTGAGCGAAGATAAAATTGCAGAGGGCATATTCTATCTCGCCTGCCAGGCTCAACAACAAGGGATAGACAGCGATTTAGCCCTGCGTAAATATGTCTTAAATCTTCTCCGGAAAGCGGACCAAAAAAGATGTCAATAAGCCTCAAAATAAAGAGCAAAAAGTCTTGACATCCAAAAAATGTAGATCTTTCAAGGGGGTTAGCTTCTTTTCAACACCAACTGTGCAAAACCTGTTGGCAGGACTGTGAACAATCTTCAGGATATGAGACAAAACGGTGGTCCCAGCATCTTGCACATTTTTTAATCACTTTTATTAGCTTTTAATATCAAGCACTTAGCCATGCCGATCTATAGAGAATGAAATACCAGATACCACCATGGTTTAAATTAATCATTAATGAAGTAGAGGATTAGAGATGTTTATAAAATTACTGCTCCTGTTTATTATTGTCCCAATTGTGGAGATTTACGTCCTGTTTGAGGTCGGAAACACCATCGGTCTGGGGGCAACGATCCTGCTCATATTTGCGACCGGCATTGCGGGTGCCCACCTGGCAAAATCTCAAGGGATGTCATTGATGATGAGAATACAGCAGGAGATGGCCGCAGGGAGAATGCCGCCCGAAGAATTGATCGATGGCGCATTGGTCCTTTCAGGCGGGTTATTGTTATTGACGCCAGGGTTCTGTACCGACTTGGCAGGCTTCTTACTGTTGGCACCTTTCAGCCGCACCATCCTAAAAGGCTGGCTGAAAAAAATAATTGGCAGGATGCTGGCCAGGGGGGAGATGAAAATATATCGAGGCTAAGAAAACAGTTAGAAGCAGGCAAGCTCAAAGGGTACTCAATTCAGGACAGTTCAGGCTTTACTGGCCCCTCCCCTGCGCCGACGCAACAATTGCCAGGCGCGTGATACCTCCTCAACCCTGAACAACATACAGAGCAGCAGGAAAGACAGGCCACCACCTGCAACAGCGAGGAAGAGAACCAGGCTCTTCTGCCAGATTTCTCCGGGCAGGGTCCAATCACACAGATTAACCATGGGTGTTGCGACCAGGATCATCCCCAGCGTGGCAGGTACAGTTCCCCGCAACGGCCTGAGTAATGAGTGTCGGATAAAGGAACCAATACGGCGCCTCAGCAGAATAATCAACCATAAGGCATTAAATGCCGAAGCGAGACTAAGCGCCAGCGCCAACCCCAGATACTGAAGTGGTCCCATCAGCAGATAACCCAGTCCAGCATTGACGATCAATGTCCAGAAAGATACCAAAACCGGCGTACGAGTATCCTTCAACGCGTAGAATGTCTGGGCGGCCACCCGACTGAGCCCAACGAAGAGCAGACCCGGGGCGTAATAGATCAGGGTTAAGGAGGTCGCCTCTAATGCCTTGAGATCAAATTCACCGCCCATGAAAAAGAGGCTGTAGACCGGGCGAGCACAGATCATCAGGCCAAAAATTGCCGGCAGGGTAAAGACGACCATCAGTGAAAGAGCAAAGCGAAAAGAATCCCTGAACGCTTCATCATCGCCATCTGCTGCATGGCGACTCATCATCGGCAGAACGGCCTGAGCCAGAGAAACGATAAATATCCCCTGAGGGAACTCAAACAGACGCTGGCCATAATAGAGATAAGAGACGCTCCCCTGAGGCAGAAATGAAGCGAGCAGTCGCGTGACGATCACGTTGATCTGATAGATCGCAACGCCGGCAACCCCCGGTAGCATCAACCGCGCAATCCGCCCGAGAGCGGCATCACCGGCAAAACGAAAATCGGGCCGCAGCCGAATCCGGTAACGCAGCAGTACGGGGTACTGCAATACAAGCTGCGCAACCCCACCGAGCAACACTCCGGTTGCCAGCCCGTATATAGGATGGCTGAAGAAACTCCCAAGCAGAAGCGCGCCAAGGATCATCCCGGCATTCAGCAATAGTGGCGACAACGAAGGGAGGAAGAAATGCCCCCTGACATTCAGGATGCCGGTCAGCAGCGCAAGGACACTGACAAGACCGACATAGGGAAACATGACCCGCGTCAAACTGGTCGTCAATTCGAGCTTGCCACTGATATCACCAAAACCGAATCCAACCCCACGCACAATCCAGGGCGCAAGCAACATGCCGGCGACAACGACCAACAACATCACCAGGCTCAATAGAGTAACACTGCGGCAAGCGAGTCGTTGTGCCTCATCCTCTCCCCTGGTCGTTGATATCTCGGTATAAACCGGCACAAATGCGGCGGTCAAGGCTCCTTCACCAAAGAAGCGCCGCAACAGGTTCGGAATAGTAAAGGCCATAAAGAAAGCATCACTGACAAAACCGGCACCGAATACCCTGGCGACGACAACATCACGCACAAGACCGGCAATTCGACTTATAAAAGTCGCCAGCCCCATGACCAGTGCAGCTCCGGTAATTTTTCTGCGATGACTCATCTACTGACTTTACGGAGGCTGCTAAGCAATTTTTAATCCTTCAATTAAAACGGCTAACATGCTGATAGTCTGCATTTTTTTTAAATATATAAGCATTTTTTAACTTGACTGGCCAAAGTACCGATGTTATCAATCGCCTTCAATAATCAATTACCGACGAATAAAGACGTCTTACAAGGAGCGAAAAAGTGGCTAATCATAAATCCGCAATCAAGCGCAACAAACAGAATCAAGTCCGCAATGCACGCAACACCCATATCCGCACAACCATGCGCAACCAGGTTAAGACTGTCCGTGAAGCGGTTGCAGCCGGTGACAAGGATCTGGCCCAACAGACCTTAAAACTTGCCGTCCCCTGCATCGATAAAAGTTCGACCAAGGGTGTGATTCACAAGTCGACCGCCAGCCGCAAAATTGCGCGTCTGACCAAGCTGGTCAATACCCTCGGCTAGGTTCAGTAAAAACATGAAGTTTAAAAAAAGGGATCTCACTGAGATCCCTTTTTTTATGCGCGGCCGTCAGCTAACTGCATCAACAGGTTTTCCAGAACAACATCGGGTCTCGAACCGCTCGACTTCATCGCTAAATCCGCCTCAACAAAAAGTTTAAATGCATGGCGGAAATCGGTTCGCGAATATCTGCGACCCTGCGCAATCAAACCATCAACCACAAAAGGCGGCACCCCTGCGCCCCGGGCAATTTCAGCCGAAGAGCGTCCTTCTACCTGTAACTCCCGAGCCTTCCAGAGTTGTCGGAAATGCCTGCTCAGCAACGACAGAATCTTGAGCGGAGCCTCGCCATCTGCAATCAGATGGCGACCGAGGGTTAACGCCTTGCCCGCATTTTGACATCCAACCGCATTCCCAATCGCAAAAATATTTTCTGCGCGAATATTAGAGACAACAGCCTGGATATCAGGCACATCGATAAGACGTGGTGTACCGGCATAAAGAGACAACTTTTCAAGCTCGGTCATCACTTCATGCAGACTACTGCCGACCCGACTGACGAACAGGCTGAGGGCATCGCCGGTGATAGTGAAACCGAGATCATCGAGTTGCTTGCGGATAAAGCCGGGAATCTGCCGCTCGTTTAATGGCTTGAACTCTACCAGAGCATCGATCTTCTTAAGATTTTGAAAGAACTTACGCCGGCTATCGATCTTGTCACCGCTGAAAACCAGACAGGTTTCCGGCGCAGGTTTTTGGATATACGAGATCAGGCCATCGTAATCTGAGGCGGTTAAAGCATGAGCGTCCTTAACCACCACCAGACGCCTTTCGGCAAAGGCCGGATAGGTCAGTGCCGACTCAAGCACCTGTTCTAGCGCAAGGCCCTTAGCATGAAAGATATGCCGATTGAAATCCTCACTCCCCGGTGAAAGCACCGACTTTTCGATCTGCTGAAGGGCTTTTTGGCGCAGGAACGGCTCACCTCCATAGAGAAAGAGCACCGGGGGGAGATTGCGGCTATTGATTGCCTGCTGCAAAACATCCGGAGTCATATTCAGAACCTGGTGACCAGCCGATAGAGAAGATCATCGGCGATATCCCTTGCCATAGATTCAATGGCTACAGATTCGAGATCCTCCTGCTGGTTCTTGTCGACAGCGGCACGATAAGTCTGCTGACGTTGCAGGTCGCCCTGCCAAAGCAGCTTGCCATCCTGCCGCTTCAAGGCGAAATGCACCTTTAGGGTCGCCCTGAAGACACTGATCCGATCATTCGAATCGTAGGAGGTTGGGTCAACGTAATAATCAGTAATTGTTGCCTGCAGCACAGCCTCAGGTCCGGATTCGACCAACTCAACCGCCTGCTGACGAGCGAGAACCGCAGTCAGCGGAACGGCCAGAATATTCTCCAGCAGTGGCTCGGTGGTCATATTCACCGCCAACGGCAGCTTCAACAGCCGAACGTCAGCCGGCAAGCTGCCACCAGCGAACTGGTAGCCGCAACCGGCGAAAAATAGAAGCAGCAGGGCCGCCAGTTTCATCCGCTCACCACAATATTAATCAGCCGTCCGGGGACACAGATCACTTTACGCACCTGCTTTCCCTCTATGAAACGTGCGACATTCTGCTCACCCAAGGCTATTTTCTCCAGAGATTCGTTGTCGGTATCGACAGCGACCCTAATCTTGCCACGGACCTTACCGTTAACCTGCACGACGATCTCAATCTCGTTCATAACCAAAGCGGCTTCGTCCCAGGTCGGCCAACCCTGAATTTCAATTCCGCCCTCATAACCCAGGCGCTCCCAGAGTTCTTCGCAGATATGCGGGACGAAAGGCGAAAGGAGCCGTACCACTGACTCAATTGCCTCACGTAATACGGCGGGCTGCTCCTGCTCTTTATCGCAACTGTAGATGGCATTGACTAATTCCATGACAGAGGCGATGGCCGTATTGAAGTGAAAACGACCGTCGACGTCTTCGCTGACCTTCTTGATGGTCTGATGTGTCTTGCGCCGTAAGTCAGAAGTCGAACCGCCCAGGCTGGAGAGATCACTACGCGCTCCAAGCTTGTCGAGATTATCATGGACTGCTCGCCAGACACGACCGAGGAAACGATAACAGCCCTCAACCCCCTGTTCGTTCCATTCGAGATCCTTCTCGGGAGGCGCCGCAAAGAGCGAAAAGAGGCGTGCGGTATCGACTCCGAAGCGCTCGATCAACTCATTCGGATCGACTACATTCTTCTTTGACTTGCTCATCTTTTCAGTACGACCGAGCTCAACCGGTCTGCCGCATTCAGAACAATTCCCGTCCTTGACCTGTTCGGGATAGAGCCAACCATGCTCAGTGCAGCGCTGCGACTCCATGCAAACCATCCCTTGAGTCAACAGCTTGCTAAAGGGTTCACTCGCCTCAACCATCCCGAGATCACGCAGAACCTTGGTAAAGAAGCGCGCATAAAGCAGGTGCATGACCGCGTGCTCGATGCCACCAATATACTGGTCGACCGGCAGCCAAAAATTGGCCGCCTTACTATCGAGCGGAGCAAGATCGTGTTGCGGACATGTGAACCGCGCGAAATACCATGAACTCTCGACAAAGGTATCGAAGGTATCGCTCTCGCGGCGAGCCGCCGCTCCACAGCGTGGACAAGCGACCGCCAGGAAATCCTGATGTCGAGCCAGAGGGCTCCCCCCTTCCCCGGTGATTTCAACATCCATCGGCAACTTGACCGGCAGATCTTCTTCGGGGACGGGAACCGTTCCGCAACTATCACAGTAGATAATTGGAATCGGTGTTCCCCAGTAGCGCTGACGTGAGACACCCCAGTCACGCAGACGATAATTGACCGATTTGCACCCCTGATTATTGTCATCGAGGAAGCTGGCGATCTTCTCTTTCGCAGCTTCGTTTGTAAGCCCATCAAAGACGCCTGAATTAACCAGAGTCCCGGTACCAGTCATCGCCTCTTGCATCTCGTCCGGATCGAGGGTTTCACCTTCAGGCTGAATTACGACCTGGACCGACAGCTGATATTTACGCGCGAATTCGAAGTCACGCTGATCATGTGCCGGAACCGCCATGACAGCGCCAGTGCCATAATCCATCAACACAAAGTTGGCCAGAAATACCGGAATTTCTTTACCGGTCAG
>JAUXIR010000187.1 GCA_030620915.1 Geopsychrobacter sp.
AGTCTCAGCCCATTCGGATACCTCGTGGGGGCTTATCCGTATAGATCTGTTGTAGTTTCGCCTCAGCGCCCCCTACGACCCCACTGATAGCTTCTGCTATGCCCTTGGCTTGTTGCCTGGCGGCTGGATCGTCCAAATCTTCAATGGTCACAGTGAATGTCAGTTTGTACTTGTTCATATCTTTAATCCTATAGGTATTAAATTGTCATGCGCTCAGTCGGTGTGGAGCTTGGCTTGGTAAGCGTAACGTTCAGCGGTAGCTGACAGAGCAGAGATTATTGGGGCAGATGGTGATAGACGGTGATGAAGTAGTTGCATCAATTTTTACATTAGGCAACAAAAAACGGGTCAGCTGAAATCAGCTAACGTTGGTATTGGCTATTTCTTTACTGCTCTGTGGATCTGTCAGTCGTCAGGCGCTCCATCCCTCTAAGCTCTGGCAGTAAGTCTTGATGGCCCTTCTGAGGCCCAGCACCTCTAACGCAAGAGTTCGCTCAGTTCTTCCAGCCTCCTCTGCACGGCCTCTGCCAATCTGGCAACACACCGGATGGCCATGACCCTTTGCAATGAATCTTATTTCTGGGGAGAGCGGCTACGGGGCACCCTAGCGGTACGATGAGCGAATCTGGCAGGGGGCGATGCTTATATTTCGACATCGGCACGGCAGACAAGGTTAACTGACGAACAGCAAGGGGCAGAGTAAAGCGGGAGATCATGACGTAATTAGGTTGAAAAATTGAGATGGTGGTACCTATGTGGTAGCTAAACATAAAAAAGGGTTACAGCGAAAGCCGTAACCCTTTGATATTTATGGTGCCCAGAGACGGAATCGAACCGCCGACACGAGGATTTTCAATCCTCTGCTCTACCGACTGAGCTATCTGGGCAAAACGAGACCCGTTTATAACCAAAGGGGCAGAGACTGTCAAGTAGATAATTGGTTGATAATTGGTTGATGTCGATAGCACTCACTCCGTGCGATCGACAGAGTTTCAAGGGGACAAACTAGCTTTTCCCTTGATTTTTACCGAACTGCAAGCATAGTATCAACGCTCATAGATTTCAAAAGGGATCCGTACCATGGCTTATGTCTTTAACAGCTCATTTTCTTTTTACTGGTTTTTCGGCTTTAGCGGGCCGTCTGCCGGGGAGAAGAATCTGTAGCGGGCATTAAGCCTTGCGGATTCAGACCATGGCAGAACGGCACAAAGGTTCTTCCATGGTCTTTTCTTTTTAGTCTGTTGAATAAAGTTGAGGCCGCCGGAAGAACCGGACGGCCTTTTGCCTTTTCAACAGCCGAGGAGCCTGTCAATACTGACGATCTCCCCAAAAAAGGAGTCCCACAAGATGATTATTGTCATGAAAAAAGGTGCCGACGCGAAGTCATTGGCCGATGTCGAAAAGCGGATCATTGAACTTGGCTACCAGCCACATGTCATCCACGGCGAAACCCGCAACGTCGTCGGTGCCGTCGGTGATGAGGGGGGCAAAGACAAGCTGCAGAGTTTAGAACTGCTACCGGGTGTTGAGCATGTGGTGCCGATCATGAAACCCTACAAGCTGGCCAGCCGCGAAGTCCAGACCCAGTCGAGCGAGATCGAGATCGCACCGGGCATTGTCATCGGCGGCAATGAGTTCATGGTCATCGCCGGGCCCTGTTCGGTCGAAGGCAAGGAGCAGATCTGCTCGACCGCCGAACTCGTCAAGGCAAGCGGCGCGCGTCTGCTGCGCGGCGGGGCATTCAAACCACGCACCAGCCCCTACAGCTTCCAAGGCATGGAAGAGGAAGGGCTGAAACTGCTGGCCGAGGCGCGTGAACTGACCGGCCTGCCGATAGTCACCGAGGTCGTCAATCCACGTGATGTTGAACTGGTGGCACGCTATGCCGATGTGCTGCAGGTCGGGGCGCGCAACACGCAGAACTTCGCCCTGCTGAAAATGCTCGGACAGCTCGACAAACCGATCCTCCTCAAGCGCGGCATGGCGACCACGGTGCAGGAATTCTTGATGAGTGCCGAATACATCCTGTCCGAGGGCAACCGCAAGGTCATCCTCTGTGAACGTGGTATTCGCACCTTCGAAACCGCCACCCGAAATACGCTCGACATCTCGGCGGTGCCGGTCCTGAAAAGCCTGACTCACCTGCCGGTCCTGATCGATCCCTCACACGCCACCGGCCATGCTCACCTGGTCGCACCGATGTGTTATGCCGCCGCTGCCGCTGGCGCCGATGGCATAATCGTTGAGGTTCACCCCTGCCCGGAGGAAGCCGCCAGCGACGGACCTCAATCACTCCGTCCAGAAGACTTCAGCGCCATGATGACCAAACTCAAGCGATTCGTTGAAGCGGCTGAACGCAGCATGGCAAGCGGAAACTGATACCCCCGAAAGGTCACACATGTTCCTGATTCCCCTCAATCAACTTGAAAGTGTCGAACTGGTAATCCACAGTCTGAAAATGGCTGCGGGTGAGGCCGATTGCACGACCTGCCCGGCCTATAAGGTCTGCATGAAACAGTGTCTGACAATTGCTGCTGCGGTTGAAGATATGCTGCACATGGATGCTCTGCCACAGTTGGATCGCCCTGAAACTCCAGAGCAGTTCTCCAGCGCGAACGATGCGGATGACAAGCCGGTCGACAACCCGCCCAAGGGGCGCGCCCGGCTGACGGTGGTTAAATAAAGCGGATAAGAAACTTCGACAAAGGAAACTCTTTAGATGTCACAACAGGTCTACAACTTTGGCGCGGGTCCGGCGATGCTGCCGGCCGAGGTGATGCAGCAGATCCAACAGGAGCTGCTCGACTACCGGGGGATGGGGGTTTCGGTCCTGGAGATCAGCCACCGCTGCGAGGAGTTTGGCGAAATCCTCACCAGTGCGCAGCAGCTGTTTCGTGAACTGACCGGGCTACCCGACAACTACCGCATCCTCTTCATGCACGGTGGTGCGCGCATGCAGTTTGCTGCGGTGCCGCTCAATCTCGCCGGACGGGTCGCCTCGCGCAAGGCGCTCTACTGCGAAACCGGCAGTTTTGCCAGGGTCGCGGCCAAGGATGCCTCAGCCTTTGCGGCCGTCAAAACCATCATGAGTGGTGCCGAGACCGGCTACGATCGCATTCCACAATTGCCGACCGAGCTGATCGAGCAGGATGCCGCCTATCTGCACATCACCAGCAATAACACCCTCTACGGCACACGCTGGAACCGGTTTCCGCAAACAGGTGCGGTGCCATTGGTCGCGGACATGACCAGCGAGCTGCTGTCGCGCCAGATCGATTTTTCACAGTTCGGCCTGATCTTTGCCGGCCTGCAGAAGAATCTCGGCCCGGCCGGGATGGCGATGGTGATCGTACGTGAAGACCTGCTCGAATATGCCGGGGATCAGGTGCCACCTCTGCTCAGCTACAAGCAGTGCGCAAAGGACAACTCCCTGACCAACACCACCAACACCTTTGCCATCTACGCCATCCGCCTGGCGCTGGAATGGCTGAAAAAACAGGGTGGGGTCGCTGCGATTGAAAAGAGTAACGAGCGAAAAGCAGCCAGCCTCTACGCTATGCTCGAAGCCTCAGATTTCTACTCCGGGATGGCACACCCCGAGCATCGCTCGATGATGAACGTTACCTTCAGGCTGCCGAATGAAGAACTTGAAAGGCGCTTCGTCAGCGAAGCCGAAAAGGCGGGCCTATATGCTCTAGCCGGTCACCGTAGCGTCGGCGGTATCCGCGCCTCGATCTACAACCCGATGCCGATCGCCGGGGTTGAGACCCTGGCCGGCTTCATGGCAGAGTTTGCCGCTAACAACGGCTAGAAGGCGGGTGATCTAATCCATCGGCACCATGGCATAGCCGCGGTTCTGATAGCCGATCATCGAGATATAGCCGTTACCGACCAGCGGGACCTCGGCGATAATATCCCGCGGATCGATCTTGAGCAGCCGTACCGCCACCGCACACTGCTCAAGCCGGTAACCCAACTTCTTCAGGCGCTTGGCCTGGGTCTGGATCTGATCCTTAAGCGGCAGATCCTCAAGCGGAAGATACTTGTCGCCCTGCGTCATGAAGCGGGTTGCGCCACCGCGAAAGGCGACCACAACAGCGGGCACAACAGCAACCTCGGCGATGCTGGCGAGGGTCTCCTCGATCAGCTTGAGCCGCAGCAGCAGCTTCTGCGGACTGCCGGTATTGACGTCGAAGATCACTCCGACGTTCTTTAGTCCGGCAAGGGCACGGGAGTTCTCCGGCGCGGCGCTAACCAGGCCGGGCAGAAGCATCACTAAGGTCAGAATCAGGGTTTTGCGCATGGCTTACCTCCAGGCAATTTTCCTGTAAATATAACAGACCAGAATCACTTCTGGCAGAACAGCACAAACCCCGCAATAGCGCGGCCGTTGACAGGCAACGTCGATGGGCATAAAATTGCCCTCTTTTTTATTTCCCGTTTAGCGGTCGACCCATAAGGAAGGTACAAGGATGAAGGTACTGGTTACTGACGAAATTTCTGAAAGCGGCCTGGCA
>JAUXIR010000060.1 GCA_030620915.1 Geopsychrobacter sp.
CACCCGGGTCCGACCGCCGATCACCTCATCGCCCTTCTTGAGTGCAGCGATGCGCCTGATATCGAGGCGCACCGAGGCGTAGAATTTGAGCGCGTTGCCGCCGGTCGTGGTTTCAGGATTACCGAACATGACACCGATCTTCATTCGGATCTGGTTGATGAAGATGATGCAGGTATTGCTTTTGCTGATCGTCGCGGTCAGTTTGCGTAATGCCTGCGACATGAGGCGGGCCTGCAGACCCATGTGTGAATCCCCCATCTCGCCCTCGATCTCGGCGCGCGGGGTCAGGGCGGCCACCGAGTCGATGACCAGCACATCAATGGCACCGCTGCGCACCAGCACTTCGGTGATCTCAAGCGCCTGTTCTCCGGTATCCGGCTGGGAGACCAGCAGGTCGTCGGCCTTGACGCCGAGGCGGCCGGCATAGTTGATATCGAGGGCATGTTCGGCGTCGATAAAGGCTGCGACACCGCCGAGCTTTTGGGCTTCGGCAATGATATGCAGGGCCAGGGTGGTTTTTCCGGACGACTCAGGTCCATAGATTTCGATGATGCGACCACGCGGCACACCGCCGGCTCCCAAGGCCAGGTCGATACTGAGTGCGCCGGTCGAGATGGTTTCGATGCCGGGCAGACTCGAGTCTTTGCCGAGGCGCATGATGCTCCCCTTGCCGAACTGTTTTTCGATTTGTCCCATGGCCAGTTCAATGGCACGATTACGCTCGTCGGACATGAATTTCTCCCTTTATTCTTTAGGTTGAATGATGTTGTTGGCAGGAATCCTTGCGCATGTCAGTGACAGAATAGGTCACCGACAAGAGTCTGTACCCCTCCTTGAACCGGTTATACCGATCCAGCCGTATCAAAAACGCTGAGAATTCTAGATCAAACATCTACCAAATAGCATAAGTCCTGCCGTTTCTTCAAGCAGACGGTCGGTATCGATCGCCGAAAAAAGCCGGGGGATCAGGGCCCTTCGGTTGCAATTTGCGAGCGCCGCCGGTAGAGGGGGAGCATGGTGTGAAAGATACTACCTGAGCCCTCAGGCCGGTCTTCATTCCAGAGCAATCCACCGTGTGCTTCGATGAGCCCCTTCGCAAGCGGGAGGCCAAGTCCGGCACTCGGTGTTGATGGCGCGCAGTTGCTGCGTCCATGCAGGCTGATATCGCCAGCGCCGTGGAATTTTTCAAAGATACGGAGCCGCTCTTTCTCGTCAATCCCGCTGCCACTATCGGTGATGCGGACATCGATCATGTCGGGTGTATTGTTTGCGCTGAAAAAGCTGGGGCAGAAGGGTTCCAGTTGTTGCCGCATCGCCAGTATCTCACCGTTACAGGTATAGCTGGCATCTATTTCAATCCAACTGCCAGCCGGGCTAAACTTTATCGCATTATCTAAAATGTGGGCGAGTGCTCGCTCCAGATGGTGTATGTCGCCACAGGGCGAGAGCAGATCAGGAATCTTTCCGCGCCGAATTTCGATACATCGCTTGCTGGCATCTGGTTGTTTCTTTTGTTGCAGGGACTCAATCAGCTGGTTTAGATCGATACTTTCGCGAGCGAGATAGATGTCACGTGATTCGATGCGCGCTATCTCGAGCAGGTCTTCAACCAGGGCGTTGAGCCGCTCGCCGCCCTGGAGCATGGTTGAAAGTAGAGCGCGGGCATCAGCTGAGCCGTCCTGAAGATGGATCTCAAGCAGCTGTCCGGCCGAAAGGATGCACGTCAGGGGGGTGCGCAGTTCATGAGAGGCCAGGGCCAGGAAGCGGTCCTTCATGCGGCTAAGCTGTTCAAGGGTACTGTTGGCAATTTCAAGCCGATGAAGATGTTCGCGCAACTGTTTGCGCGAGCGCTCAAGTTCGCGTTGTCCCGCCTCGGTCAATCTGTGTTGCCATTCGAGTTTGTCAAGCAGGTCGCAGGTGTCGATACTGGCAGCAATAAAGATGCAAATCTGTTCAAGAAGTTCGATTTCAGTGTGTGAAAACTGGCGCGGGATGCGCTGGAAAAAGAAAATGGCACCAAGTGTGCGGCCGTGGGCGATCAGTGGCAGGACGAGCAAGCTGCGCCAACCGGCGTCGAGAACGGCTTCGCAGTGAAGTTCTGATTCCCCGCGCAGATCGACCCAATTGTGCGGGATGCCGCGGCTAATAACTACATTGGCCAGCCCCTTGCCCGCCGGTACTTTTTGGAGCTCACGCGCCAGATTATCGTCGATTCCGACCCGCGCCATCAGCGAGAGTGGTGAGTCGGGTTGTGGCATCTGGTAGATGCCACAACCATCAACGGCCAGGGCGACCTGTAGATGCGTAAGGATCTGGGGTAAGGTTTCGGAGTTGTTGCGGTTGCTTGCCGTCAGCAGCGCGATCTGTTGCAAGAGTCGCAAACGGTCGATTTCATGCTGCAGGGCAAAGCCGTCGGTGGTGGAGTCTGTTCGAAGCTGTTTATCCACGTACAAACACTCCCGAGCTGCTGTCTTTAGGACCAGACTGAGATCCGAAAATAACCGAAGAAGTAATCTAGCGCAGATTGCCGGCTTTCGTCCAGTCCCCGGATGAGATCTTAACTCAGGCTTTCGATGGCAAAACGGCGTAGCCATTCGAGAGCCATGCAGGCGCTCATCTGTTGAACTTTTTGCCGGTCACCGTTGAATTGATAGCCGCGCACCTGATTGACGTTTTCGGCGGCAAGGGCAAGAAAAACCGTGCCGACCGGCTTTTCATCGCTACCGCCGCCGGGGCCTGCAATCCCGGTCACTGCCAGAGAGAGATCGGCGGCGGAAGCGGCACGCATCCCACGGGCCATTGCCAGGGCACATTCCGCACTGACCGCCCCATAGGTTGCAATAATCTCCGGTTCCACCCCCAGCCAGTCAATCTTTGCCGAGTCTGCATAGGTCACTGCGCCACGCGTAAGAAAGTCAGAAGCCCCCGGGGTGCTGGTCAGCATTTGGCTGATCAGTCCGCCGGTGCAGGATTCGGCCAGCGACAAGCTGATTCCAGAGCGTCTCAGCAATTGGCCGACATGTTCGGCCATGCTCTCATCTCCTCGGGCAACCAGATAATCTCCAAGTTGTTCGACCAGCAGAGCTTCAGCCGTATCGAGCAAATTTTCGGCATCCTCGGTTTCGGCTTGCAGTGAAATGCGCACCAGGGGGTAATCAAGGGAGAAGCCGACTTGAACCGCTTGCGGGAGATCGGCATAGGGAATGCGCGATTCAATCTGTGGCTCCGACAGGCCAAAGAAGCCGTAATCCCGCTTCAAAAGCGGTGCCGAGCCCGGTTTGTTGCGTTGCAGCGCTGGGATTACGGCATTTGTCAGCATGGCACGCATCTCGGCCGGAACCCCAGGCAGAAAGAAGAGGTCGCAGCCTTGTTGCCGGAGCCAGAAGCCCGGTGCGGAACCTTCTTTGTTTGGCAGCGGGACAGATTTCTGAGGAAGCAGTGCCTGACGCAGTACGACAGGATCGAGTTCTCGACCAGACTCCGCATAGCGTCTGCGGATCATCTCAATGGCTTTTTGGTTCTCAACAAGGGGGCGGCCTAACGCCTGGGCGACAGTTTTCGCCGTCAGGTCGTCGCCCGTTGAGCCGAGACCACCGGTGGCAATAATCACATCCTGCTGAGGGATCAGCAGGCGCAGGGCCCGAGCGATCTGTTCCGGATTGTCCGGCACGCAAAGCGATGTGTCGAGGCGATAGCCCGCCGGCCCCAGCAGGCGCGCAATGTCACGGGTGTTGGTGTCACCGATACTGCCGTTCAGAAGTTCATCACCGGTAGCCAGCACGGCAATACGGATAAGACTCATTTATTTCCCCTGTTCTTTTTCTTGAACGATCAGCTTTTTCCGAACGCTCCGTTCGACCAAACGGTAGATTTCCGGTAATGGAACCCTGCTCTGCTTGGACAGTTCGCGGCAGGCATCAAACTCAGGGGCAACACGTAACAGCTGTCCGTTGTCGTAGAACAGCTTGGCCGAAGCGGGCCCGAATTCGGTCTCTACCGAGATCTCATTACGTTCGAGCTTGAATCGATCGGCCGGATAGTAGCGTACCCCACTGGCACTGCTATTGGTTAGAATCAGGTGCGAGAGTTTTTCGACCAGGGCCTCCGTGGTGATAACCGTCAGACGCGTCGCCGGGCGATTTTTTTTCATCAGTAACGGGTTGCAGGCCGCATCCAGTGCTCCGGCCTCCATGAGGTCCTCGATCAAGGCCCCAAGCCATTCCGGATTACCATCATCAATGTGAGATTCAAGCACGACGACCCGGTCAGATTGCAGTGCTGTGTCGCCACAGGTTCCGACAATTCCACGCAGCAGGTTGGGGCGGTCATCCAGTTGCCAACCCCCGACGCCATAGCCGACAGTCTGAACCTGCATGGCCGGAATGGCGCCAAATATCTGAGCTTCTCTGGCGATGGCGGCGCCACTGGGGGTGACCAACTCCCGATCTGTCCCACTGTCGACAATTGGGGTTCCGGTCAGCAGTTCGACGACGGCGGGTGCAGGGAGCGGCAGGGCTCCGTGGGCGCAACGCGAAAGGCCACGCGACATGGGCAGGGGCGAGCAGACGAGTTGCTCTATGCCGAGCAGTTCGAGACCGATGGCGGCACCGCACAGGTCGATGATGGCATCGATGGCACCGACTTCATGAAAGTGCACCTGTTCCAGGGGGATGCCGTGGACCCTGGCCTCGGCTTCGCCAAGACGTAAAAAGATCCGCCGCGCTCTCTTTCGAACTTTAGGGTCAAGCGAACTTTCGGTCAGCAGGCGGTCGATGTCGCTCCAGCGGCGATGGTGATGTTGCTCTGCGTAGGTCACCTGGACCCGGCAGCCTTCGATGCCGTGGCGTTGTTCGCGGTCGACCTTGAGTTTCCATCCGGGCAGCTTCAGTTTGTCTAGTTCCAATTTAAGTTCGGTGGGATCAACGCCCAGGTCGATCAGCAGGCCAAGGAACATGTCGCCGGAGATGCCGGAGAAACAATCTAGATAAAGGGTTTTCATGCTTGTTTGCCTTGTTGGGTAACGCCAAATTCACGGGGTGGCGCCCCCCCCCCCGGACTGCGCCTTACTCATTTTGTTACGCGACAAAAGAGTAAGCAGAAAAGCACGTCCGATCTCCCTGCCCGTCCGTGGCGGGGTTCCCGAATCGTTCCGGCGACGTCACACGGACAGTTAGATCAATCTTTCCGGTTTATTCTATTCGCCGCAAAGGCCGCACCGAAGCCGTTGTCGATGTTGACCACGGTGACACCGCTGGCGCAGCTGTTGAGCATGCCGAGCAGGGCGGCGATGCCGCCGAAAGCCGCGCCGTAGCCGACCGAGGTTGGCACTGCGATCACCGGCACCGAGACCAGACCACCGATGACCGAGGGGAGTGCTCCTTCCATCCCGGCGATGACGATAATCACTGCGGCCTCGCGCAGCTTATCGCCTTTAGCCAGCAGGCGGTGAATGCCGGCGACCCCGACATCGACCAGTTCTTCGACCGGGTTACCGAGCATCTTTGCCGTGATTGCGGCTTCACGCGCGACGCGCAGATCGGAGGTTCCGGCACAGACGATCAGGACCTTGCCGCCGCTCTGTCTGATCCTTTGCTGGACCAGGCAGAAGGTGCCCGCATCGGTGTCGAATTCGCCCTCGGGGAAGCGGTTCTGCAGCGCTGTCCCTTTGTCGATATCCAGACGCGTGACCAGGATATTAGCCCCGGTACGCGCCATGGCGGTCAGGATTGTCTGCAGTTGTTCAATGCTTTTTCCGCCACCGAAGACAACTTCAGGCACACCCTGACGCAGGCTGCGGTGATGGTCAAGCTGGGCGATGCCGATATCCTCGAAGGGGAGCCGACTCAGCAGCTCAACCCCCGCTTCGATTGAGGTTTCACCCTGTTGGATCTGTTGAAGAAGTTCTTTTAGCTGTTCAGCGGTCATTGAAGAGTCCTAAAGGCCAAGATCGTCGGCGATGCCCTGCATGGCTTCCAGGCAGAGATCGCAGAAGTCGGGCAGGGGAATGTCGATCAGTTCACACTCTTTGATGATAGCGCGATTGGCGCCTGCGGCAAACTGGCGTTCCTTGATCCGTTTGCGCACCGACTTCGGTTTGACGCTGGCGAGTTTTTTGTCGGGATAGACCAGGGCTGTGGCGGTGATCAGGCCGGTGATGGTTTCACCTGCGGCCAGGGCATGATGAAGTCGGCTGGACCTTTTCTGATCGTGTGCTTCTTCGTTGTGCATATGGATGGCGTCTATAATCTGTGGATCGACGCCGATTTCAGCAAGGATTTTGACGGTCTGATGGGTGTGGACCCTCAGGTCATCGGCGGTTGCTTCGGCATCAAGATCGTGCAGCAGGCCCGCAAGCCCCCAGAGTTCCTCATCTTCATTCAGGTGCCTGGCCAGGGCCCGCATGACCGCTTCGCTGGCCAGGCAGTGTTTGATCATGTTCGGTTGGATCAGATACTTGTGGAGAAGTTCCAGCGCTTGAGTGCGATCGATACCGTATTTCATTGAGGCCTCCAGTTGCCAAAGCTTGCGCAATCATAGCAAAAAGCAGATGGGGGCCCAAGGATAATGAACGTTTTTTCGGCGGGGTGGCTCTGCTATACTGAGAACCAGATAGATTGAGGAGGCAGTTATGGCGATTTCGGCTCTTTTGACCGATCTTTATCAGCTGACGATGTTGGCTGGCTATCACGCGCGGCAGATGCACGAGGAGCCGGCCGTATTCGACCTCTATTTTCGCACGCCCCCCTATCGGGGGAGCTACGCGGTCTTTGCCGGTTTGCAGCCCGCGCTGGACTATCTGCAGGGGCTGCAGTTTCAGCCGAAAGATATCGCGTACCTCGCGAACCTTGGCCTGTTTGAAAAATCTTTTCTGGACTGGTTGTGTGACTTCAGGTTCAGGGGCCGGGTGCTGGCGCCGCCCGAGGGGACGCCGGTCTTCCCCCATACTCCACTTCTGACTCTCGAGGGAAAGCTGGCCGAGGTGCAACTGGTCGAGTCTGCTCTGCTGAACATCATCAATTTCCAGACCCTGGTTGCAACCAAGGCGGCTCGTCTCAGTCGGACCGCGGCCCCGGCGATTGTCGTTGATTTTGGTTTGCGCCGCGCCCAGGGGCCTGACGGTGCGCTGAGTGTTGCGCGGGCTGCAGCGATCGGCGGCGTTGGCGCCACCAGCAACCTCCTTGCGGGCTGCCGCTTCGGCATGCCGGTCAAGGGGACTCAGGCCCACAGTTGGGTGATGGCTTTTAACGATGAACTGGCGGCCTTTCGCGCCTATGCGGAGAGCTTTCCCGCCAGTTGTACGCTGTTGGTCGACACCTACGATACCCTGAAATCGGGGGTGCCCAACGCCATCCGGGTCGCACAGGAACTGCGCGAAAAAGGCTTCGGATTGGCCGCCATCCGACTCGATTCAGGCGACCTGGCCTGGCTCAGTCGTGAGGCCCGAAAACTGCTCGATGCGGCTGGTTTCCCGCAGGTTAAAATCATCGCCTCCAACGAACTGGATGAGGATTTAATTGAAGCAATCCGGCATGATGGTGGGCGGGTGGATATCTATGGCGTCGGAACCCGGCTCGCGACCTGCGCCGGTGAGGGGGGCGGTGCGCTCGACGGGGTCTACAAGCTGGTTAATATCGGCGGGCGCCCGACGCTTAAGTCGACCAGTGACCCGGCCAAAGCCAGCCTGCCGGGACAGAAGGATCTCTACCGTGTGATGGATGCGCAGGGGATATGTCTGTTTGATCTGATTGCGCTCAAGGATGAGCCGATCGCCTGTGGTGACGAAGTTTTCGATCCTGCAAATCCGGGACGCAGTCAAAGGATTCCCGCCGGAGCAGATTTGGTCGAATTTCGCCGGCTGGTGATGGCTGATGGGGCGCAGCTCTGCAGAGGGGAGGGACTTGAGGCCATGGCAGAGCGTTGTTGTCGACAGCTTACTCGGTTGCCGGAAGGTTCG
>JAUXIR010000016.1 GCA_030620915.1 Geopsychrobacter sp.
ATTGCAACTCCATCACCAATCCCGGTACTCCCCAAACGCTCGCGTTCCTGCAGCACCTGAAGGACCTCATCACGACGTAGCGCGGGCGCAACCGCAAGGAGGGCATCGGTCAGTTCGGAGAGAGCAGCATCTTTGCCGGTTGCCTTGAGGTCAGCAACGATCGCCTGCGGATTCAAAAGCTCACTGATTTTCATTGGCTCGTTCGTCTCTTTTTTGCAGATAGAAAAATGGACGGTACCCGCTTTAAGCGGGTACCGTCCAGATATTTAAATTAACTTCCCTGTGGAACGATCAGGCCATAGTTGCCGTCAGAACGTCGATATACAACATTCATTTCCTCAGAGCGATCATCGGTGAAAACGAGAAAGCCTTTGTCGAGCAGATCCATCTGCATAACCGCTTCTTCGACCGACATCGGCTTGACGAAGAAGGAGTGGCTCTTGACGATATCAGGTTCCGCTGCCCCTTCGTCGACACTGCTCGCAGTGATGACAGTTTTCAGCATCTTGCGACTACCGCTGTTCCCGCTCTTATGGTGCTTGAGCTTCTCCTTGTATTTTTTAAGCTGACGCTCAATCTTATCGACCATCTGATCGATGGCGGCGTACATATCCCCCGTCTCTTCGGCGCTCTTCATGGTCAGCCCTTTGGCTACCATGGTCACTTCGGCCCGGTGATGGATCTTCTTCTGAACCGACAGCACGACCTGAGCATCAATCGGCTCAACGATGTACTTTTTGACGCGTGAGAGTTTCTCTTCAACATAGGAACGGACTGCTTCACTGCTTTCCATGTGACGGAAGTTTACGGCAATTTGCATAGATTGATGCCTCCTTCATGGCGAGACCCATAACGGGCCGGATTCTTTAGATTATACCCGGATTTTCCGGAAATTCATTGTCGAACTGAATCAAAGATCAGAACAACCTCTTGCGCTCGGTCGACGAACCGATCCCAAGCATTTCACGGTACTTGGTGACTGTCCGCCGTGCGATATGGATGTCGTTCTCTTTGAGCAATTGGACAATCTTCTGATCAGACAGAGGTTTTTTCGGATCTTCCTTGGAGACAATCTCCTTGATCCGAATTTTAACACTCTCCGAAGCGACCGAATCTCCATCCGTGGTCGAAATCCCACTGTTGAAGAAATATTTCAGTTCAAACAGTCCCTGAGGAGTCTGGACATATTTATTCGTCGTCACCCGACTGACCGTCGATTCATGCATTTCGATATCTTCTGCCACATCACGCAACACCAGCGGCTTGAGATGTTCAATGCCGTAATCGAAGAATTGACGTTGGTATTTGACGATACTCTTGGTGACCTTGTAGATGGTGCGCTGACGCTGGTGAATACTTTTGATCAGCCAGACGGCACTACGCATCTTGTCCTGGATATACTCACCGGCCTTCTTGTCGACCGAATCACTGTTGGTCAGAGCACTGCGGTAAAAGGCGTTGATCCGCAGGTTCGGCAAGCCTTCGTCATTGAGGGTGACGACATATTCCTCACCGACCTTGTGGACAAAGATATCGGGAGAGATATATTGAACATCTTCCTGATTAAAAGCCCGACCCGGACGCGGATCGAGTTCAGAGACAATCTTGGCGGCGGCCAGAACTTCATCGAGGGAGATCTTCAGCGCACGAGCAATGACCGGGTACTTTCGCCCCTCGATGTCGTCGATGTGATCACGCAATATCGTCGCAGAGAGGGACTCCTCCAGCCCCAACCGCTCAAGCTGCAACAACAGGCATTCCTGCAGGTTACGACCAGCCACACCAGCCGGATCAAACTGCTGGATCCGCTTCAGGGCCTGTTCCGCAACGACTTCGTCAACCGAAGTTGCCACACAGATATCGTCCAGATCGGCATGCAGATAACCAGCGTCATCGATATTACCGATAATTTCTGCGGCAGCCAGATGCTCGGCTTCAGGGACGATGGAGAGATTGAGTTGCCACATCAAGTGGTCAAAGAGGGTACTTTTTTTGGTTAACAGACTTTCAAAGGAGGGTCGATCTTCATTATCTTCATAAACATCACTGGTAGTCGTACTGCTCAGGCTATAGCCCTCGAGGTAGGTCTGCCAGTCGATGTCGTCTACCGCCTCCGACTCAGTTTTAGCCTCTTCGGTATTCTCTTCACCTGCAGGTTTTTCGTCAACCTGATTTTCGGGCGCCGCCTGCTCTTCACTCTCCTCGAGCATTGGATTTTCGGCCAATTCCTCGGTGACAACATCGAGCAACTCCATGCGCGACAATTGCAGCAGCTTGATGGCCTGCTGTAACTGTGGAGTCATCACCAGTTGTTGACTGAGCTTAACTTGTAAGCGTAGTTCTAAAGCCATAAAAACCTATTACCCGATTCTGTCCGCAGGCACTTTAACCAGGCCCCTCGCAACTGAGTCTAGCATCCTCTGCAGGAAAAGTCTGTGCCAATCCTCACCCATCAGCAAATCCTCATCCATGAGTGCAGGGCAATCCCCAATACGTCACTCTCTTCAGAGTTTAAATTTTTCACCTAAATAGATGGTACGGGCTTTTTCACTGGCCGCAATCTGCTCGGGAGTCCCGAATTCAAGCACCTCGCCCTGATTCAGGATGTAGGCACGATCACAGACGCCCAGGGTTTCCCGCACATTATGATCCGAAATCAAGATACCGATGCCCCGATCTTTGAGCTGACCAATCACGCCCTGAATATCGTTGACCGCCAAGGGGTCGATGCCGGCAAAGGGTTCATCGAGGAGCAAAAATGAGGGCTCACGACCCCGCGATCTGGCGATCTCAACCCGCCTGCGCTCCCCACCGGACAGGGCATATCCTTTCGAGTCGCGAATATGGCCAATCCGGAAATCCTCGAGTAATTCCTCAAGCCGCTCCTGCTGCAGCGCCCGACTCAAATTGAGCGTTTCAAGGATCGCCAGCAGGTTCTCGGCAACGGTCATCTTACGAAAGACCGAGGCCTCTTGCGGCAAGTAGGAGATCCCCAGCCGCGCGCGCTGATACATCGGTATTTCGGTCAGGTCGGTCGTATCGAGAAAGACCCGACCAGCGTCCGGACGGGCGAGACCGACCATCATATAAAAACTTGTGGTCTTGCCTGCGCCATTGGGGCCGAGCAACCCGATAACCTGCCCTGAACTAACCTCAAGATCAACCCCAGCGACCACCTTGCGCCCGGCATAGCTCTTTTCAAGTCCTCTGGCCTGAAGCGTCTTCACGGTTTCTCCTGCGCCGGCAGAAAAACCGCCCGAACCCGGCCATCCTTGCCGCTCTTGACCAATGAGCGATTCTCGCGAATAAAGAGCACGATCTCGTCACCGGCGACCAGATTACCGCCCTGATGCACCTCGGCATCGCCACTCAGGATCATCTTCTCTGTCGCCTGCAGATATTCAAGTTTTTGGGCAGTGGCAATTCGTTCGCCGTCAACCACGCGAACGCTACCCTCAGCCTCAAGTCGTTCAATTTTGCGAATACCGTCAAGCTCGACAAAAAAGAGGGTCAACTGATCGGCGTAAATGGTCATACCGCCGCGCTTGCCGATCACCTTGCCACTAAAATGAACCTTTCCGCTCTGCTGATCGGCCTCCATCTGCTGTGAGGTCACCTCGATCGGGCCGTCCGCAGCAGCCCGGGATATCTCCTCGCCGGCCAGCACCGGGGTTATCATCAATAAAAAAAGCAACAGCCAGCCGCAATGTTTCACTGCTGTTCTCCTTCAGATTGGCGCTCATAAAACAGCGCGTGAACATTCTTACGGACCGACAACGTCCCCTGAGCCAGATCAAGGGCCATCCCTTCACCGGTCAGTTTCAGCTGAGGGCCCCGCATACTGATCGGGTCATCGGTTGTGGCCAACCGCCGGGCATAGTCAAACTGCAAGGTTTCAGAGCGAAACTGCTCCCCGGTGCTCGTCACAATCCGGACATCCCCCTGCAGATCGATCATTTGCCGCTGCTGATGCAGGATTCCGCCGGCAGCATTCAATGTTACGTCACCGAAACTTCCCGCATTAAAAAAAGTCAGTTCGACTCCGGTCAAAGCCAGCTCTTCCTCCTTGCGCTGATAGGCAGCACGGTCGGCATCAAGCACCCAGCTTTCTATTCCGTTTTCGTTCTGACTATAGTGAACCCTCTCCAGACCAAAATCGACATTTCCCGGAAGTCTTTCGATAAGGTCAGGCAACAACTCATCATCAAAACTGCGGGACATAAGCATCCCGCCTAAGATAACCAGCACCAGCAGAATGGCAATCCCAACCAGCCGCTGTGCTTTGCGCCAGCCTCTTCCATCAGCAGTCAAAAGTTCAACCCCTACTGATCTTCGCTAAAGTAGCGAGCAGTAACCTGTTCCCAGTGACCACCAGCCTTAAGTAACAAGTCACAGATCTCACGCACCGCGCCATAGCCACCAGGAAGACTGGCGACGTAATCGACCCGACGGCACACCTCAGCATCAGCGTCAGCAACAGTTGCAGAAAAACCAACCCGCCGCAGGACCTGCAGGTCGATCAGGTCATCACCAACGTAGGCGATCTGCTCTTCGCTCAGTCCGGTTTGACTTAGAATCTCCCGATAGGGTTCCAATTTGTTCAAGGCCCCCTGATAAAGAATCTCAATCCCCAACTCAGCGGCACGCCGCGCAACTACATCCGACTTGCGTCCGGTGATAATGCCGACCTTGATCCCCGCACGCTGAATCAGCTTAAGCCCATGCCCATCGCGTACATTGAACATCTTCAGCTCATTACCTGCGCCATCATAGATGATCTGGCCGTTGGTCAAGACCCCATCGACATCGAGCAAGAGTAATTTTATCTTTGCCGCCTTCTGTTGCATCAGACCACCCCCGCCCGCAGCAGGTCGTGAAGATGAAGAATGCCGACCGGCACCCTGGCCGTTTCGTCAGAAAAAACAAAAAGAGAGGTAATCGTATGGGTTTCCATCACCTGCAGCGCCTTGGCGGCCAGGTTGCGCTGTAGAATCCGCTTAGGCGTCTTGATCATCGCCTCGTCGATCGGCTTCTGCAGACTATCCAGACCCGTCTCCATGACCCGCCGCAGATCCCCATCGGTGAAGACCCCAAGCAACTCGCCAGACTCATTGGTAACACCGGTGACACCAAGTTGCTTGGTGGTAATTTCGAACAGAGCTTCGCGCAGCAGGGTTCCACTGGCAACCAGCGGGATTGCACTCGCGGTATGCATCAGATCTTCGACCCGCAACAACAGCTTCTTGCCGAGGGCACCACCGGGATGAAACAGCGCAAAGTCCTCGGCCCGAAAACCCCGTTCCTGGAGCAGCACCACCGCCAGAGCATCACCCATGGCCAGGGTTGCCGTGGTACTCGCCGTCGGTGCCAGGCCCAAGGGGCAGGCCTCTTCGGCAACACTGATATCGAGAAAGATATCCGAGGCCTGAGCCAAGGCACTCTTCGGATTTCCCGCCATGCCGATCAGCGGCAGTCCCATCCGTTTGATCACCGGTAAAATTCGGCAGATCTCCTCGGTTTCACCCGAGTTGGAGACCGCTAGCACCAGGTCTGCCTTGGTTATCATGCCAAGGTCGCCATGAATCCCTTCGGCCGGATGTAAAAACAGCGCCGGCGTGCCGGTCGAAGCCATGGTCGCAGCGATCTTCTGACAGATCAGGCCGGACTTTCCCATGCCGGTCACGATCAAGCGGCCCTGACAGCCAAGGATCGCCTTCACCGCCTTGGTAAAATCACCATTCAAGCGCGGCATCAGCGCCAGTACGGCATCGGCTTCTATCTGCAGGACCCGTCGGGCCGTTTCGATCATTTCCATTTATTCCACCTGTGCCTTGACCAGAGAATCGATAGCCATCATCTGCTGCAACATTGGCTTCAGATCTTGAAGCGGTAATGAATTCGGACCGTCACAGAGCGCATTGTCAGGATCTTCGTGAACTTCCCAGAAGAGCGCATCAATCCCGGTCGCGACTGCGGCCCGTGACAGGGCACCGACAAACTGACGCTGCCCGCCCGAAGAACCGCCGGCGCCACCGGGCAATTGCACCGAATGGGTCGCATCGAAGACTACCGGGTAGCCGGTTTCACGCATGATCACCAGCGAGCGCATGTCGGTCACCAGATTATTATAACCGAAGCTGACCCCCCGCTCGGTCAAGAGGATCTGCTCATTGCCGGTCGAAACAATCTTGCCGATACCGTGTTGTATATCCCAGGGCGCCGAGAACTGTCCTTTTTTCAGGTTGACCGGTTTGCCGGCCTGACCAACAGCCACCAACAGGTCGGTCTGACGACTCAGGAAAGCCGGAACCTGCAGGATATCAAGTACTTCGGCTGCCGGTTTAATCTGCGAAATCTCGTGCACATCCGAGATCACCGGCAGCTCGAATTCCTGCTTGATCCGCTGCAGAATCCGCAGACCTTCTTCGAGTCCCGGACCACGAAAAGATGAGACCGAAGTTCGGTTTGCCTTGTCGAAGCTGGCCTTAAATACCAGCGGCAAGCCAAGCTCTTCACTGAGGATCTTCAGCCGTTCGGCGATCCGCAGGCAAAGCTCCTCACTTTCAATGGCACAGGGGCCGGCAAAGAGCACCAGCGGCAGGTTTCCACCACAACGGACAGATCCGATATCGACAACAGACATCTAATTTCCTTGCTGCTTGATGCAGGCACCGACAAAGGATTCAAACAAGGGGTGCGGATCGAGTGGCCGACTACGGAACTCAGGATGGAACTGACAGCCGAGGAACCAGGGATGCTCTGCCAGTTCAACAATTTCAACCAGATCGGCTTGCGGGTAGACGCCTGAAATCACCAGACCTGTCTCGGCAAGTTGCTCGCGATACTTATTATTGAATTCGAAACGGTGACGATGACGCTCTTCGATATCCTGCTGGCCGTAGATGCGGCGCGCCAGGGTGCCTTCCTGCAGTTCACAGGGATATGCGCCAAGGCGCATGGTGCCACCCTTCTTCTCAACCTTCTTCTGACTCTCCATCAGGTCGATCAGTGGATTTTGGGTGGTCTCATTGAACTCACGCGAGAAGGCATCTTCGATCCCGCAGACGTGACGGGCATATTCGACCACCGCCATCTGCATGCCGAGGCAGATCCCGAAGAACGGTACCTTATTCTCACGCGCATATTTGATTGCGGCGATCTTCCCTTCACTGCCGCGCTCACCGAAACCACCGGGAACCAGGATCCCATCGACCTTATCGAAAACCCCATTCACCCCATGACGTTCAACCGCCTCAGCATCAATATACTCCAACTCAACCTTACTGTCATTGGCAATTCCACCATGAGTCAGCGCCTCGGCCAGCGACTTGTAGCTCTCGGTCAGACCGATATATTTTCCGACGATGGCGATGCGCGTGCTTTTTGCGGGGTCGCTGACTCGCTGGGATATCCGCTTCCAAGGATCCAGATCGGGAGACTTGGTCCAGATATTCAGATAATCGATAATCCGCTCATCCAGCCCTTGCTCATGCAGTGCCAGCGGCACATCGTAGATCGATGGTACGTCACGTGAAGTGATGACCGCGTCTTCGGGAACATTACAGAAGAGGGCGATCTTCGCTTTCATATCGTGTGGAATTTCACGATCACAACGACAGAGCAACAGATCCGGCTGGATACCGATCTGACGCAGCTCCTTAACGCTGTGCTGGGTCGGCTTGGTTTTCAGCTCACCGGCCGTTGGGAGGTAGGGAACCAGGGTCAGGTGGATATAAAGGACGTTGTCACGACCACGATCGGAGCGAAACTGACGAATCGCCTCCAGAAAAGGCAGAGATTCAATATCACCAACGGTGCCACCGACTTCGACGATCGCAATATCAACACCCTTGGCATTGGCGAGGATCTTCTCTTTGATTTCGTTGGTGATATGCGGGATGACCTGCACAGTACCACCCAGGTAATCGCCACGACGCTCCTTACGAATAACTGAATCGTAGATCTGGCCGGTGGTAAAGTTCGACTTTTTTGACAATTTCGCCGAGGTGAAACGCTCATAATGCCCAAGATCGAGATCGGTCTCGGCGCCGTCATCGGTGACAAAGACCTCACCGTGCTGAAAAGGGCTCATGGTCCCGGGATCGACGTTGATGTAGGGGTCCATTTTCTGCATCGATACCTTGAGGCCGCGGGCCTCCATCAATGCGCCGATCGACGCGGCGGCCAACCCTTTTCCGAGGGACGACACGACACCACCAGTGACAAAAAGGAACTTCGTCTTCATAGTCTGAATCTGCTCCTTGAGCAATTACATTTGAGGTTTAGCCAGACGTTCAACGGAAACCAAAAAACATCCCGCCAAGTTCAGCTCGAAAGAGGTGATGTTACACAAAAAAGGCGGCGGAGGAAAGCCCGATCCGACGAAAATTTCGACTGATTTTGTCGAACCCGAAAAGGATGACAAATTTTTTCCGCTCAACTCAACTTTTCTCGCCGCATCAAGGCCTCGACACGCTGCAGATCCTCGGGCGTATCGACCCCGTGGCAATCAAATTCGGTGGTCGCCACATGCAGGTCGATACCATTCTCCATCGCCCGCAGTTGCTCAAGGGATTCGAGGATCTCAAGTGGGGTCTGGGGGAGTTGCGGGTAGCGCAGCAGAAATTCACGCCGATAGACATAGAGGCCGATATGCCGCCGCGCACCCAGTTCAGCGAGTCTGGCCGGTAGTTCGCTGGCAGGGATGTCGCGTGGATGCGGAATCGGCGCGCGCGAGAAATAGAGCGCCCGGTTATGGCGATCGCAGACCACCTTGACGACGTTGGTGCTCAAGTAATCCTCAATCTTGTCGATCCGGCCGCACAGGGTTCCCATCTGAAGCCCAGGATCATCCAACAGCGGACGCACCGCCTCATCGATCATCTGCGGGACAATCAGCGGTTCATCGCCCTGCACATTGACGATGAGATCACTCTCGATCGCCGCGGCCACTTCGGCCAGACGATCGGTCCCCGAGGGGTGATCATCACGCGTCATCATCACCTCACCACCAAAAGCGGTAACACAGTCAAATATCCGCTGATCATCGGTCGCAATAATCACCCGGTCGACCGTCTTCGCCGTCACAGTCCGGCGGTAGACATGCTCGATCATCGGTTTGCCCAGGATCTCAGCCAGGGGTTTTCCCGGGAAACGGGTCGAGGCGTAACGGGCAGGGATAACAGCGGTAACCTTCATCAGAGATTCTCCGGTTGAGCAGTATGATTGTGAGGATATTGATCCGATTTATCCAGGCTGTCAACGGTCGCGACATGAATAACCTTCAGCCTCCCGCAGGACCGCTTTTCTTTTGCCCCTCAGCATAGTCCATGCTATCTTCTCCGCACTTCAAACCGATCCAACAGGACGAATATTTATGCGCAATTGGTTAGAATATATCCCCTTTATCTGCATAGCCACCCTATTCAGGACACTGCCACGATCTGTGGCGCTAGGCCTGGGAAAACGACTTGGACAATTGACCCAGCAGGTACAGGGACGACGGGTCAGCATCGCCCGCGACAATCTGCAGAAGGCCTTCCCGAAGATGCCGCCCGAAGAGATCTCCGCGACCATCAGCGCGATGTTCAAGCATCTGGGTATCAGTTTTATCGACATGCTGCGTGTTGATCAATACCGTGGCCAGCAGGACCTTGAACGTTATTTCGAAATCAAGAACAATGAGAACCTGACCGAGGCACTCAAACTGGGCCGCGGCTGCATTGCCTTGTCGGGCCATGTCGGTTTCTGGGAATCGGGCGCCTTCTTTTTGCCGCAGTTAGGATTTAAGGCAGAAGTCGTTGCCAAGCCGATGCGTAACCCTTTGATTGATGCCTACTTCAGCCGCATACGTAAAGCCAACGGCAATCAGGTCATCAACAGTCGTAAAGGTGCACGCGGCATCCTCAAATCGCTGCAAAAGAACAACACGGTCTGCATTCTGCTCGACCAGCACCTCGGCGGACAGGGATCGGTCGCCGCACCGTTCTTTGGTCGAGCGGCGCATACCACAACCATCATTACGCAGATGGCAACCAGGTATCAGATCCCAATTGTTCCGATATTCACCTATCGCCAGCCGGACGGTACCTATCTTTGTCGGTTCGAGAAAATGTTGCTCCTTGAGGGTGACCTGAGTGAAGAGAATATTCTGGCCAACACCACCCTGCTCAACCAGCGAATCGAAGCTGGAGTCCGCCACGACATCAGCCAATGGTTCTGGCTCCACCGCCGGTGGCGGCCCTGCTGTGAGAAGTAGGTTCATCCTGTCATACAATATCTGCTATCTACCACCTCAACATTTCATCCCGGCTTCAACAATTGCCAGAGTTTCAAACCTCTCAGCGGCAAACCCTGTGGTTACGATACCGGCACCGATCAGACCTACCCGAAGCAGCGCTTCCGGCTGCTCGATAATCAGGATCGAATCCTGATTGAACCGGCGGGAACTGCTATACCTTACAGATAGATAGGGTTCTAATGCCGAAGGAGTAGACCCGGCGGATCGGCACAATAAGAAACGATGGAGCACTGCAGATGGGTAAAAAGTCAGATCCCGACAGCGATCAGATCCAACGTGAAATGCGTGCGCAGCAAAAATTCAGCCCGGCCGGGGCCATTGGCCGCGCGGGAAGTGGACTGCTGAAAGGGGAATCCCCTGTCTCTCTGCAAGATCAGGCCATCAGCGCCTTAACCCGCTGGATCGATCAACAAACCCCGGATCCTTCGGGGGCCTTGCAATCGATATTGCGCCGTAAGATTCGAGGTAACGAACTCTTGGTGGCGAGTCACCTACAACACCCTCTCAATGTGCTGCGGGAGTTGATCGATAGCATTCTGGCCAATGATTATACGTTAGAGGAATTCGTGCGTCAGGTAGATGTGCGATGGGGAGAGCTCTTTCAAGAACGCCCCCTATTTCAGCGGGCAGGCCAGGCGGCTAAACCGGCAGATGAGTACACCTATGAATCGGTACGACAGGATCTGGTCTTGCTGCGCGAAAAACTTCAAGAATATGAGTAACTGACGCAGACAATCGTAACTAATCTATAGCTCTTATTTATTGATTACATCTATCTATAGGCTACGAAAATGGCCACCGCAATCATGCAGACCTATCTCTCTGGAATTAATGCGATGAAAATCTTCTTTCACATACTTATTTTCTTGCACGTCATTCTGGTTTTTCCTGCATCAAATTCTCTGGCTGAAAGCTAGTTATTGAATTTTGAGGAGCAGGCTACGCGCGACCAAGAGCCTCGTCGGAACAACATCCATGAATCTAAAAAAGAGAGGGGTTTTGCAGAAGGATTCTTTGCAGATTGTTGGTTTTCCCTTTTTTCTGTTGGCGCTTTCGGAGGAACTTCAAGCTGGGAAAAGGCTGCAGCAAAAAGCAAGGGGCAGCCCCTTATCCCCTGTGTCCGGCTTGATCTTTCCTATCAGGATGTTGAGTCAGATGTTTATGCAACGGATGTCGCTCTCGAAGCCGGTTACGGCCCATGGGCGGCATGGCTCCAAAGAACAGAATACGAGGAGAACAACCCTGATTCCAACCTCAAGCTCAGTTATATTCAGGCTCTATACAGGATGTCGTTTGGAACTGCCATCAAGATCGATTTGGGCATAGGTGGAACCTATCTGGACGGAACGGGAAATTCCTCAGGGGTTGGCTTTTCGCTGCCAGTAAAGGTCTATCCTTGGAAGCGCCTGGGTTTCGAGTTCAGGCCTGTCTGGTCAAACATCAATGGCAACCAAATTGAAGATTACACTCTCGGCATCGTCGGTGGTTGGGAGTACGTTTCTCTAAAGGCAGGTTATCGTTGGGTCTCAACCGGCCCAGAGTCACTTAATGGGCCGAGTGTGGGAGTTGTGTTTACTTATTAGCGAAGGGATTCCACTCTTTAATAGCGATCACCTAAACCAACTCAACTCACGAATAGAGCATAAACAAAGGCTCCGTCCGGGTTGGACGAGGCCGATTTTCTTTCTGAGGTTATCAGTCTTGCTGATTGTTGAGATCTGCCCCCTTAGAGACTTTCTCCGACGAGATGTGGATATAAAAAACAATGTCATAAAGCTGTTGTTCCTAACCGCGAAACATGTGTAGTTGTTTCCCGTCAGGTCGATCTCCTTTTATTTCACACATTTCCCTGAATCAGTGAGCTTACGAACTTA
>JAUXIR010000348.1 GCA_030620915.1 Geopsychrobacter sp.
AAGGAAGCGACCGGTCTTGGGTTCGCTTCGGTGTTGCGTGCGACCCTGCGTCAGGACCCGGACGTGATCCTGGTCGGCGAGGTCCGCGACGCCGAAACTGCCGATATCGCCTTCAAGGCGGCGCTCACCGGGCATCTGGTGTTGACCACCCTGCATACCAACAGCAGTGTCGCCACCCTGATCCGGCTGGTTGATATGGGGGTTAAGCCGCTGCTGATCGCCTCGGCGGTGCAGGGTATCATCGCTCAGCGACTGGTGCGCCGGATCTGTTCCGATTGTCGTGAGGAGGTTGCGCCGGACAAAAAACAGCTTGAACTTCTCGGGCTTGACCCTGCAGATTTCAGTGCCGGGGTCTGGCGCGGACGCGGTTGCCCGAGTTGCCGTAACAGTGGTTACCGAGGCCGCAGCGGCATTTTTGAACTGCTGCTGCTCAGCGAGGAGATCTGTCACCAGCTAGCCGCCGGTGCGAGCGAAGCCGATCTACGGGCAATGGCGCGCCGTGAGGGGTTACGCAGCCTGCTTGAAGATGGCGCTGAAAAATTGCGTCAAGGAGTCACGACCAGTGACGAACTGCTGCGTGTGTTGGGACCCCAGTTGCAATCTCAGCGCAGCTGTCCACATTGCCACAAGCTGATCGATGCGCGTTTCATGTTCTGCCCACATTGTGGGAGTTGGAAGCCTGATTTATGTCACAGCTGTCAGTTCCCGCTCGAAAGTGGCTGGCAGGCCTGCCCGGCTTGCGGGACAGTGACCGAGCGTAATCTTTTGGATCGTAAAGAGAGTCATGTCGTTAAGCACGAATAGAGATGATTGCTGCTTCTTTCCGCGATCTTGACGGCCACTGGAGACAGACTGTTCTGTTGGCAACATGGATGAATTCTGTTATGGTTTATTGGGACGTCCTAAGTATCCTGTGCGGGGACGTTGCATGCTTGCTGGCGGTCTGCATCATCATGAATCATGCCGATACCCACATCGTCTAAACGACTGGGGTGGGGAACATAACAAAGAGGAGATGGAAGTCATGGATATACTGCCAGGCGGCGGCAGCGAACATATACTTTATGTTGATGACGAAGAGGGTCTGGCAATTCTCGGGCAGGAGTTTCTTGAGGATATGGGCTATACGGTCACGCCGATGTTCAGCAGTGTCGAGGCTTTGGCAGCATTTCGGGCCGAGCCACAGAGGTTTGACCTGGTGGTGACCGATCAGACCATGCCTGAGATGACCGGGGTAGAGATGGCTGTCGAAATGGCAAAGATTTCACCCGAAACACCTGTGGTTCTCTGTTCGGGGTTTAGGATGTCTCTGGAGTCTCCCGGTGTCGCTGAAAGTTCGATCTGTGAAGTGCTGCTGAAGCCTGAAGTTTTCGATAAACTACCGCTGGTGCTGCGCCGACTGTTCGACGGCAACGACAGTTTCTGATTGATGGGCGGGCAACAATTTGTGGCCCGTTAGTTTCAGCTGAAAAGAATGTCAAAGCGGTAATCTGTGACATCGGTTGCGGTACTGCAAATCCGTTATGATTCAGAGATCAACCCGCTTGCATCGTCCTGGCCTGTTGGAGTGGCAGCCATTCGATCAGGGCGCTGCTCGACATCGGCTTAGCGAAAAGAAAACCCTGTACCTGCTGGCAACCTTCCTCACGCAGGAAGTTGAGTTGCTCCTCAGTCTCAACCCCCTCTGCAATGATCTCAAGATTCATGGCCTGCCCCAGGTGGATAATGCTGCGGGCAATGGTTGCATCATCCTTGTCGGTGGTGACGTCCTTGATGAAGGTGCGATCGATTTTAAGTTTGTGAACCGGGAATTTTTTGAGGTAGCTCAAAGATGAATAGCCGGTGCCGAAATCATCGATGGCTAGTTTGATCCCTATGTCGTGCAGCTTTGTCAGGCGCTCAATCACCTCAGGCCCTGTGTCCATCAGGGTGTTTTCGGTAATCTCCAGTTCGATGCGTTGAGTCGGTACCCCTTTTTTGTGCAGGGTAGCCACGATTTTTTCAATGAGATCCGGGTCGGCGAACTGGGCCGGCGACAGGTTGACCGCCACCAATAGCTCGGGAAGACCTAGCTGCTGCCAACGGTTGATCTGGTCACAGGCCATCTCCAGAATCTGCTCGCCAAGTGGCAGAATCAGACCGGAAGATTCAGCCAGCGGGATAAAGTCGACCGGTGAAATCATGCCGCGAACCTTGTGGTTCCAGCGTGCGAGCGCCTCTACGCCGATCACATTATTGCCATCGGTAGAAAACATCGGCTGGAAATGCAGGGTGAAATCCTGATGCTGTAGGGCGTAGCGCATCTCCTGCTCCAAGGCGCGGTACTCCTGGGCACGGGCGTCGAGTTCGGAATCGTAAAATTTGAAATTGTTTCGGCCAGCGGCCTTGGCCTGATAAAGGGCAAGATCGGCGTGGCGCAATAATTCATCGGGGTCATGTCCATGGGTCGGACAGAGGGCGATGCCGACGCTGGTCTGGGTCTGGATCTGGTTATTGCCGAACTTGAACGGCTCATTGAAGCTGGTGATCAACTTCTTCGCCAGCAGGGTGATATCGGTTTCGCTGTCGAGATGGGTGGCGATAATTGCGAATTCATCGCCACCGAGACGAGCGACGGTGTCGCTGGCGCGAGTGACACCTTTCAGGCGTGTGGAGACTTCCTGAAGCAGGCGGTCCCCTACCGGATGTCCAAGGGTATCGTTGATCTCTTTGAAGTGGTCCAGATCCAGGAAGAAGAG
>JAUXIR010000173.1 GCA_030620915.1 Geopsychrobacter sp.
AAATTCAGGTTTTGAAGGCCCTTGGCCGCGTCGCGCAGATCACCACATGTCAGACTGTAAACGGTCAATTCGCAAAATCGGATTGGTCGTTCTTTTTTCTGTACGATTTTGGTAAGTTAAATAGTCATTTATGGAGCCGCCTCAATCGGATCATCTCCTGTGAACTTGCTCACTCAAATATAGAGGCCATATGATCGCCCCTGAAACGCTCATCACTTTCTTTTCGGCATCTATTTTGTTGGGACTTGCTCCGGGCCCCGACAATATTTTCGTATTGACCCAGTCTGCCTTACGTGGCAGGTGTGCAGGGATCATTGTTATGCTCGGTCTATGCACCGGACTCATTGTTCACAGCATTGCTGTCGCCCTGGGAGTCGCAGTTATTTTTCAAACATCAGCAGTTGCTTTTTCTGGCTTGAAAATCGTCGGTGCCGGCTATCTCGTCTACCTTGCCTGGCGGACCTTTCGTGCTCCCAGCGAAATAATTCGGAATAGCTCTAAGGGTGAAATAAATCGCCGTAAGCTGTACTACCGTGGAATTATCATGAACATCACAAACCCCAAAGTTTCCATCTTTTTTTTAGCTTTTCTCCCCCAGTTTGCTGACCCCTCCAGGGGACCCATCTCATTGCAGATGTTACTGCTCGGAGGCCTGTTTATCCTGGCCACCATCCTGGTTTTTGGCGGGATTGCGCTCCTTGCCGGTACGCTCGGCCCATGGCTGAATCGTTCCGAGATCAGCCAAAAAGTCATGAACAGGGTTGCAGGCACGGTTTTTCTGGGATTGGCACTGAAACTGGCAACCACTGAGAGGTAAGAAACGGCATCGATCGGCAAAGGCAGGTAAAACCAGTTACCCCAATTATCACGTTTTATGGAGCTGTCATGAGGGCTCATTCCTCTGGAATTAATACAATGAAGATATTCTTTCACATCCTTATTTTCTTGCTCGTCGTTCAGGTTTTGCCTGCATCAAATTCTTTAGCCGAAAGCAAGTTGTTGGATTTTGAAAAGGAGGCGACGGGCCACCAGGATCCGCGTCGGCATGATCACAATCAGCCTGAAAATGATCGGTGTGAAGAAGAGGACGGCCTTGCCGAAGCACTCTCTGCGGATTGCTGGTTTTCCCTTTTTGCGGTTGGCGCTTATGGCGGAACTTCAAGCTGGGAAAAGGCTGCGGCAAAAAGCAAGGGGCAGTCCCTTATCCCTTTTGTCCGGCTGGATCTTTCTTATCAGGATATTGAGTCAGATGTTGAGGCCTGGAATGTCGCTCTCGAAGCTGGTTACGGTCCTTGGGCTGCATGGCTGCAAAGCACAGACTATGAGGAGGACAACCCGAGGTCCAGCCTTAAGCTCAGTTACATTCAGGCTTTATACCGGATGTCATTCGGGACGGCTGTCGAGATCGATTTGGGCATAGGTGGAACCTACCTGGACGGAACTGATCACTCAGCAGGGGTCGGCTTTTCTATTCCAATAAAGGTCTATCCTTGGGAGCGTTTAGGTTTCGAGTTCAGGCCTGTTTGGTCAAACATCAATGGGAACACGATTGATGACTACTCTGTAGACATCGTCGGTGGTTGGGAGTCCGTTTCTCTAAAAGCGGGTTATCGTTGGGTCTCAACGGGCCCAGCCTCACTTGAGGGGCCGAGTGTAGGCGTTGTGTTTACCTATTAGCGAAGAGGTCTTCCTCGCCAGCATAGATCAGACTTGAAAATGGCCACCTCAGAAATTGGGGTGGCCATTCATTATCGATTTCCATTACCAACGGATAGAAAAGGTCTATTTCGTTTACTGAATTACCCGTGATCCCGATTTCCCTTAGGGGTTATAAAACGCCCATACTGCCGGTGCCGAGGATCCTGGGTGGTGGTTATGGATCATAACAGAAGGTATGCATCACCCTGTCTCCAGGGGTCGGTTTAAAACAGCAGTCTGTGGCGTACCTTCTTCGGCGCATGGGCCCCGATCGAAGCGAAAACGAAGGCCAGTAGCACCGTTTCCGTCAGAGGTAGATAGCCATGATACGCCGCCCCCAGCAGAAGAATCTTCACCAGAGTGATCATCCCTGCCGTCTCCCTGAAAATCTGGCGATGGCGCAACCATTCAGAGATCAGCAGCAGGCTGCCGCTGATAAGGGCAAGCATCACATAGAGCTTTGGCGGCCCGGGAATGGCATCGAGAAGGTAGGCCGCAAGAAAGACTGCCGCGCCGACCTGGTGGGCCGCCCTGATCAGGATGGAAAGATTGAGCGCCCAGTAGGGGCGGTCGCCGATCCTGCCGGTTTTGGGACCGTTTACACTGTCGTTTCTATGCTCTTCGCGCATCGATCGCCTCAAAGGTCGTCTCGTGTCGAACTTTTAATGTTCCCGCACAATTCATATGATGAACGCCGTCAGGCTTGTGCCGCGAGTTTGGTGCGCAAGCGGGAGCTGTTAAGAGCCGTTTCCAGGGTGATTGTGTCGAGTACCGCCTTGGTCAGCTCGTCGATCTCACGGGTAATGCTCTGCAGCTCCTCGATAACGGCTCCCCCTGCCTGACCCTTGGGGGGCGGGGCATCGAGCTCGGATTCCAGCGTTTCAAACAGCTCAATTACATCGAGCAGCGTCGTGCGATTGACGACCCCGACAAAGCGATAGCCGCCGCCGGCACCACGTACGGCCTGCACAAGTCCCGAGCGCACCAGGGTGCGCAACACCTTGGCGAGATGATGGGTGGAGATGCCGTAATGGTCAGCGATGTCGGTGGCCGAGAGTTGACGCTCGGGATCGCTGGCCAGCTCCAGTACCGCATAGAGAGCAAACAGGCTGGCCTTATGCATTTTCATAAAGAGACCTCAGATGTCATCAATCGACTTTTCGAGTTCAATATAACGGCCTGTCCGCAAACCTTGGCTACGGAAAAACGACAGCGTCAGCTTGTTCTCGCGGTCGACCATTGTCCGCAGGGTCGTCACACCGGCTTTTTTCAGCCGCTGGCACATCTCTTCCAACATCAGTTGGCCGACCCCCAGCTCGCGGGTCTTCGGCGACACGCCCAAGGCGAAGACCCAGCCGCACGGCGGTGAGCCAAATTCCCAGGCGCGCACTTCTCCGACAATAAAACCGATGACCTCGTCATTCATCTCGGCGACCAGAAAAAACCCGTCATCCCTTCCGGCCGCAACATAGCGGTCAAAAATCCCACGCCAATAGGCGGGTTTTTCTTCCGCGACAGCCACAAGATCCAATTCAATCAGGGTGTCAAGGTCGGCCAGAATGGCATTGCGGATGGTGACTTGATCTGTCATATCGATATCCAATAGGGCTTTGATCCTCGCTAAGGGTCGATGAATTCGCAATATTGGTATTGTGGTACCACGAGTATTCCTTGCAGGACAAGCCATTTTCCTGCCTTCTTGAGTCGCGACGACGGTTATGAAATCGCTCAATCCATTCAAGGACTTTCGATCTGCAGTGAAATATGCTGTTCCCTGTGGACGGTATTGTTCTGCCTGGGGAGCCAAAACCTCAAGGGCTCACAGGTTTAAAACCTGTGAGCCCTTGAATTTTTGTTGTTTGTCCACCAGGCGGTTTGCCCGGCGGTTGACAGTCTGAACCTGCTCAGCCTTTTTTCTGAACAACCGCTTGAACCCCCAGCTTCTCCAGCTTCAAGGCTCCCGCCAGGGCGGCTTCACGACTTGAAAATTGCCCTGCCGCCAGCAGCGACGTCGGTAGCAGGACCGAGGTCGCCTCCAGCGTCAGCTCGACGCCGAGCGCGGCCAGTCGTTGCTGTTCCCTCAACGCGCTGCTGCGGCTGAAGTAGGATCCGGCATAGAGGCGATAACCGGCCCGGCCGCGATTGAGGAGAAAGCCTCCGGCATGTGCATCGCGCAGCTTTCGCAATTCCTTTTGCGCTGTCTGTTGACTCTGATAGTCACCGGCATTCAGGCGAATGACCATCCTCGGCTGCTTGGGCCCGACCGACACCAGTGGCACCAGGCCGGCAATCTTGATTTTTTTCCTGGTTTCAGCTAATTCCGATGAGACATAGGTACCGATCCTGAGGGTGTACATCGCACCTTCGACGGCACGTGCGGCCCGACCCGCCAGACTTTGAACAGGCGCAGGTGAGGGCTTGTCGGTACTGCGAGTAACTGGCGGCCGTGGAGTTTTCTGCGCCAACGGCAAGACGGCTGCCTTGGACATTGTTGCCGATATCCGGGCCGTATGCGGCAGGGAAAGGTTCACCGGATATGGTAGCCGCTGGTTTTCAGCCGTCAACTGCTCCGGTTGGCTGATGTTAACCATGATATTCTTCCGCTCAAGCAGGACCCCGGCATCCTTCCAGAGTAAGGCCACCGCGTTGGCAAAGTCTTCCAGTGCTTCAGTCTGGTTGTTGCGGGCGGAAATCAAATCGTTCTCCGCATTCAGCAGGTCCTGCACCTTCGAGGCTTTGCGTGCCAGACTCTTGCGGTATTTTGCAACCCGCTGTTCGGCGATCTCGACCGATTTGTCGGCGACCTGGCGCTGAACCCGGGCCGAAATCAATGAGCGCATATCCGATTCAATATAGTCACGCAGCTTCCATTCGGCCGCAGTGAGGCGATTTTTCAGTTGCCTGGTGCGCAGTTTACTGCGCTTATAATTGCTCTTGGCCAGGGTGTTCCCCAGCGGTACGCTGAGTTGCAACCCGGCCGACCACCAACGGCCCTTCCCCTCGCCGATCTGTTTTACACTGTCACTGAAATGGTCTTCAATTCCCCTGAATCCGGCACTGGCGTTGATGGAGAGGTTCGGCAGCAGCCTTCTCTTTGCCACCCGTT
>JAUXIR010000203.1 GCA_030620915.1 Geopsychrobacter sp.
AAGACCTCGGTTCTGGTCTTGCCCTTGATCGTATAACGAAGCACCCAGAGCCGATCTTTCCTAGCGCCATTCTTGCGGGTTCCATGCTCCTGATAAAAAACGCCCTTCCGGCCTGTCGGTTTCAGGTTGTCTTTCAGTGCCAAGAGCTACGCACCCTCGTGGGTGACAAGATGGGTGACAAGATTTAGCGTGAAACAGTATGTAGAATAAGGATGGAACAGGAAGGACAATATCAGGTAAGTTCGTAAAAATCAAAGGAGTTAAGGCTTTTTTGGGATTAAATAGGAAAGTGTATTTTTCTGACTGTTAATCACCTTGTCGCTGGTTCGAGCCCAGCAAAGGGAGCCATAAATTCCGAAGGCCCGTGGAGAAATCCACGGGCCTTTTTCTTTGCCAGCCCTACCGATCCTGCCCGACAACTCCCGCGACCGCATCGAACAGGTCTTCACAGACGCAGGCTCCCGGTGCGGCAATATAACTCTCATCGCCGCACCGGTATTTTCCCGTTTTCACCAGCGCCGCCTTCATCCCCGATCTCAAGGCACCATTGATGTCGGAGAAGACATCGTCACCGACCATCAACACCTCATTCGACTGACAGCCCAGCTGACTGGCTGCGGCGTGAAAAAAGGCCGGTGAGGGCTTACCGAGGATAATCGCTTCGCAGCCTGCGGCGTACTCCAGCGCACGCACAAAGGGCCCGGCGTCGAGGCTCATCCCGGCCTCCTCCTTGAAATAGCGATTATCGCCGACGGCCAACAGACGGGCACCATCCTGCAGCAGACGAAAGGCCTGGTTGAGGTTGGCGTAGGTGAAGGCCGCGGCGGCATCCCCCAGCACCACGGCGTCGGGTCTGACAGAGCGGAATTCGGCAAACTCCTCTTCGAGTGCCGGGTGGATCAGCAGCCAGGGGGAGAGTCTGTGTTCATGCAGATAGTTACGGACCGCCTGCGGAGCAGTAAAGACCTCCTCGGCACGGAGATTGATCCCCAACGCCTGCAAGTTTGCAACGATGCTGCGGTGAGGGCAGCGTGAGCTGTTAGTGATATAGCGCAGCGGCATCTGCTCTTCATGCAGCAGACGTAGCGCCTCGAAGGCACGCGGCAGAAGTTTCTCACCGACATAGACCGTTCCGCTGAGATCGAGCAACACGCCCTTGATCATGAGCATCCCCTTTTCACAACTGTAATTATAACGAAGAAGCTCTTCTATGCGAATAGACAGGGTCCGGCTTGAGAAATTTACCTGCGGATTTGGTACAATCTCAAACAGACAATCGACCAAACCACAGAGGAGAGGCGCCATGACAGAAAAGAAGCAGGATCAGGAAGAGAACGAGGATGTCCATCTATACCAGAGACTGGCCGACCGCGCGGCGGAGATCCTGCAAGAGGGACGCAAAACGGTCGATGAAGCGTTGAAGAAGGCGGGAGACGAAATTAGCGCCGGGGGGGATTTTACCCGCGAGCAAGCCGAAAAAATCGGCAAATATATACGCCGCGATCTGAGCGAGGTCGGTCGCAAACTCAAACAATCGCGTGACACGGTCATCACCGCGGCCGAACCACACCGCTTGGCGGCCGGAGTCCAGAGCGGGCTCGCGAGGCTGCTGAATACCGCTGCGGATGTCTTGAGTGAAATCGCTGGCCGCTCGGAGAAGATTCTCGAATTCCATACCGGTGAGGTGACCAGCCCTGGCACCCTGACCTGCAAGGCGTGCGACAAAGAGATGAGACTCAAGTCGACGGTGCGGATTCCGCCCTGCCCGTCATGCCACAAAACAACCTTTAGGAAATCCTACTAACTCTATCTAAAAAAAGGGGTCGGCACTCTTCGGTACCGACCCCTTTTTTGCGTCTCCCTTCTATATTTCCGACTCAGCTCAAGCCTTTTTCGGCAAAGAGCGAGGTGTATTTCTTGTCGGTGACCATGATGTGACTCTGTAGCCAGTCGGAGAGGAACTGCACAATCTCGAACGACAGCACAAACTCGCCGGCGTTGACCCTCTCACGCAGGTCTCTGGCCTTGACGCGAAACTCTTCGTGCTGCCTCTGGTGAGCCTGCAGACCAAGATAGCCATACTGCTGCATATAGCCCTCTTCGGTTGTGAAGTGGAGTTCCATGTAGTCGAACATCTGCTCGACGATAGACGAAATGGCCTCTTGCCCCTTATCATTGTTCATCGCATAGTGCATCTCGTTGATCATGCGGATCAATGACTTGTGCTGTTCATCCAGCTCCTGCACACCAACACTGTAGCTTTGATTCCAGATCATTATCGCCATGGAGTTTCAATCCTCGCCTGAAAAAGTGGATAGCTCAAATTAAACCACATATGCGGATAAATTTCCAAAGCTGGGATTCTCCCACAAACTTGACATCAATAGCCAAAGACAGGTATCTGTTGCCCAGCGAAACTTTTCCTCAGCTGAGAGTGCGATGACCCCTACCCGCTCCAACAATCGCGGACTGCTTCTGACTCTGGCCTCTTTCGTCATTGTCGTTGCCGGGATGCGCGCGGCCCAAAGCCTGCTGGTGCCATTTTTACTCGCCAGTTTCATTGCCATCCTCTGTGCCGGTCCGATGCGCTGGCTGCAGAGTCGCAAGGTTCCCGCCGGTCTGGCTGTTTTAATCGTCGTCCTGACGGTCATCGGCTCGAGCCTGACGGTCTTGATTCTGGTCGGTTCTTCGGCAAACGATTTCTCCAGTGCCCTGCCTGAGTACCAGCAAAGCCTGCGCACCCAGACGCTCTCCCTGATCACCTGGTTACAGGGGATGGGGCTGAATGTTTCAACAACCCTGATCACCGACTACTTCGATCCGGCCAAGGCGCTGCAGATCGCCGGTAATATGCTGGCCCGGACCAGTGGCGTGCTGGCCAACGCCTTTATGATTCTGTTGACTGTCGTCTTCATTCTGCTTGAAGCCGCAGGACTGCCTGACAAACTGCGTGCTGGTCTCGACAATGCAGATGCCTCCCTCAAATCGTTTGAACGTTTCAACACCGGCGTCCAGCAGTACCTGGCCATCAAGACCCTGGTCTCTCTTGCGACCGGCGTCCTGATCACTCTCTGGCTGCTGATGCTGGGTCTCGATTACCCATTGCTCTGGGGCCTGGTTGCCTTTCTGCTCAACTACGTGCCGAACATCGGTTCGATTATCGCCGCGGTACCAGCGGTATTATTGGCCGTGGTACAGCTGGGTCCAGCTTCAAGCCTGATGGTTGCCGGCGGCTACCTGGCGGTCAACCTGCTGATGGGAAGCGCCATCGAACCAAAATTGATGGGCCGCAAACTCGGGCTGTCGACCCTGGTGGTTTTTCTGTCGTTGGTCTTCTGGGGCTGGGCTCTCGGTCCGGTCGGCATGCTGCTCTCGGTGCCCCTGACGATGATTGTCAAGATTGCGCTCGAAGTTAACCCCGAGACACGCTGGCTGGCGCTGCTGCTCGGCTCCGAAACTTCTCAAACGACTCCTGCTAAAAACGCCTGAGCCCCCTTTTCTTTCGCTGAATCTGCGGCATACTTATAGGTGTGCGGATGGCTTGCGTATCCGGACCTTTCCCGTCAGCAGGTCTACTTAGCAAAGGAGCGGCAGATGATCCCGAAAATTGAGAATATCCTCTACACAACCGGCCTGGGAAGTGGCACCCCCTATGTCTTTCGTTACGCCCTGAGCCTCGCCCAAAAATACGATGCCAAAATCCATATTATTCACGGTCATGAGCCCTTGCCCGCAGCGGCGCAGAGCATGGCCGATCTCTACATGTTCCAGGAGAAAGCCGAAGACATCTTTGAGAAGGCGGTGGCCGAAGCCGAAAAAACCATCATAGACCGCCTTGAGCTGCTCTGCGCCAAGGAGACCGCCAGCGATCCTCAGGGGCGTGAGCGGATCGCCAGTATCACCGTCACCAAGATGTCGCCCAAACAAGCCATTCTGGAAGAGGCCGAAAAGCGCAATGCCGATCTGATCATCATGGGCTCACATCGTCATTCTGTTTTGGCCGATGCAATGCTCGGCACCACCACCCTCAAGATTCTGCACCGCTCGACGATTCCAGTGATGGTGGTGCGTATCCCTGAAGGCTACCACGAAGATGGACTCTGACCCCTTCCCACCGTTGCAAAAAAAAGAGGCCGTCATCCGAGCAGGATGACGGCCTCAACAGCTTTTAATGCCTATCCTTGATCAGGATTGCTTGACCGGTTTGCTAACAGCAGCTGCCATGGTCGCCGACATCGGTGCTACGCCCAAGCCGCCACCGCCAATGTGGATGGTCTGGAAATCGGGATAGGCCTCCATGCCAATTTCGGTCA
>JAUXIR010000299.1 GCA_030620915.1 Geopsychrobacter sp.
CAGAATATCCAGGGTGAGCAGTGCGCTATCGGTGTTTATGACGATCTGATGAAACTGACCGTGGGCAAAGATCCGGTCACCTACAATATCGCCTTGCAAATTCTGGAGCAGGAAGTTGAGCATGAGGAGGATCTACAGGCGCTGCTGGAGGATCTGGAGCTGATGCTCAATCCGCCGCAACCCTGACTGCCGGGAGCTTAGAGGGAGAGAGCACAAGGCGACGCGTTACACGGCTAGACCCGACACCGTCGGCGGTTCACTCCAAAACCGGCCAGAGACGGCAACCATCCTGCCTCATGTTGCTCGCAGGATGTGACACATCGGACTTCAGCGCCGCTCCTTTGTGTCGGTCGGCAGTTTCAGTTCTCCCTGGCGCAGATCTTCGTAACGGCCAAAGTTGTGAAACTCATCCAGATTGCTGAATTCACCCCATTCCAGGGATTCTGACGGGGCATTGACGAAATCGTAAAGTGTCTCAATTTCGCGTAACTCTCGCCGTTCGAGGGCCGCTAACCAGAGCAGCATCTCTTTGGTCTGAGGGTTTTTCTCGGCCTTGGCCGCGTTTTCATACTGGCTGACAATTTTTTCTTCCGCCTCACGCGCAAGTCGATAAGCCTCCAGATCAGTCTCCATCCGGCAGTGATTCGAGTTCTTGCGCAGCTGGTCAAAGACGATGGTGTTCTTGCGCAGCTGTCGGCAATTGAGGCTGTCCATGCGCGGAAAGCGCTGCTGGATAAGCTGGATTTTTGCCAGGAGCTTTTTCTCTTCACCGGCCAACATATTGAACACCCCTTTTACGCCATCCTTTTTTGTACAGTTTGCCAGTTCTCGATAATAGCGGATGCCACTCTCTTCGGTTGCCTGAGCATATTCATAGAGATTCATCATCAACTCCTGAAGACCGTTAAAGGTTGATGCAGAAACAGTACTTTTTGCATTCTTGAATTATAACTCAGCTGGTTATTTGCTGCTTGTTGGCCATGTTACAATAGGGCCAGGGTTCCGTATATCAGCCTTATTACGAGAATTCCGGCCACAGAGGTGAACGGCATGACAGAGAGAGAATTTGCCAAGGTTTGCAGCCTGCAACAGGCGGGGGCGGCGGTTGAGATCAGCTATCAGGAGTTCAATATGACAGGGAAACTCATCGGCTGCGGAGAGGATTTCCTGGTGATCGAGATCAATGGTCGGCAGACGATCTGGCCGCGGGAGATTTGTGAAACTAAGCAGCGAACTTATCCTGGCCCTACCTATTCCTGATGAGACCCTAAACCGATTTATCAAATGCCAAATACCTGGCTTAGCTTTCAGTAATCGATGCCGGGCTGGGGTTCGATATCCCGACGATAGGCGTGCTTGATCTCGCGGACCTCGCTGACCGTATCGGCCAGCGCGACGACCTCTGGGTGAGCGTCGCGGCCGGTGAGGACCAGATGCAGCATGGGAGGCCTGGTCTGCAGCAGCGCGAGAACCTGGTCGAGGTCGATCAGCTTGAGTTTAAGGGCGTTGTTGATTTCATCGAGGATCAGCAGATCGCAGCACCCGGCAGTAAGCTTCTCGTTGGCCAGGTCGATGGCATCCTGAGCGTTGGCGCGATGTTCGGTCCAGGGGTAGGGATTGCCTTGGATGCCGCAGAACCCCTTACCGGTAGCGATCAGCTCGATGTCGCAGTCCATCTGCCTGACAGCATCCCACTCCCCGGCATAGATATCACCTTTCATGAACTGAATAATGCAGACCCGCATGCGGTGGCCGCAGGCTCGCAGAGCCATCCCCAGCGCCGCCGTGGTCTTGCCCTTGCCGTTGCCGGTGATGACGACGATCAAGCCCTGGCGAACCTTCGGTTCGAGGCGGTCGATCTTATCCGGTTTGGTTCCGCGTTTATGCATAGTTTGCATACCCTGGCTTGCCTGGAAATACTCGCCCTGGGCTCAGCTTCCTTAAGCGAGCGGCCGCGACAACAGTTTCTCAGCCTGGGGGATATCTTCTTCGGCGACATTGATCTGATAGGGACCAATTCCGGGTTCGGTCTCCGCCAGCAAGGAATATTCTATGCCACCCTTGCGGAGGATTTTTTCCACCCGATCCAGGTCGGCCTGGTCTCTGGGATCATAGAAGTGCGTCATGATAATTACACCTCCTCTCTGCACTGACTTTTCCATGATTATAGCACTAGCCTAAACTCGCGACCCCGCAGCAGAGATAGTCGGTCAGGCCTGCAAACCTGGAAATGCGGGGGCAAATTTAATTAATTGTTCGGTCCTCTTTCGCGAACCCAGCCTGCTAAACTGTTGAAGATTCTTTTCCCCTCCAGGCTGCTAGCAGGAGATCTTCAATGGCGCGTAAAATCTTCATCGCCGCATCCGGTCAAAATTGCGGCAAAACAACGGTCAGCCTCTCCCTTTTACATCTGGCGCAAAAAAAATATAAACGGGTCGGTTTTATGAAACCGATCAGCCCGAAACCGGCCCAGCTGCGCGGTTTGACCGTCGATAAGGATGCGGCGCTGATGTGTCAGGTCTTCGGCCTGGGGCGTGATCTGCGTCATATGTCGCCGGTGGTGATCAAGGGGGATTCAACCCGCAAGTTTATCGATGGGCATCTCGATCCGCATGCCTTGAAACAGCAGATCCTTGACGCCTATGCCGCCCTGGAAAAGCGCTGTGATTTTATCATTATCGAAGGGGCCGGGCATCCCGGTGTCGGTTCGGTGATCGGGCTCTCCAATGCGCAGGTCGCGCGGATGTTGAATGCCCAGGTGATGATGGTGACCGGTGGCGGGGTGGGGAACGTGATCGATTCGGTCCATCTGGATCGTGCCCTGTTTGAGCGGGAGGGCGTCGAGATTCGCGCGGTGCTGGTCAACAAGCTGATCCCGGAGAAGCGCGAGACCACCCTCGACTACCTGAGCCGCGCCTTTGCCGGGGACACCTTCACCCTGGTGGGTGGTTTTAATTATCAACCGGTCCTGGCCGATCCGACCCTGCGCCGGGTGGCGAATATCCTCGATCTGGAGATCCTGGGCAACAAGCGGGAATCGAAACGGATCATCCATTTTTTGCAGATCGGTGCACCCTCGACCCAGCGGGTGACCGAGCTGCTGCGCGATGACACCCTGCTGATCGTCACCAGCAGCCGTGACGAGCTGCTGATCACCCTGGCCAACATGTACCAGATGCACGAGCACCGGCATAAAATCGTCGGTCTGCTCATCCCCGGGGTGGCCAAGATCGGCACCATCGC
>JAUXIR010000118.1 GCA_030620915.1 Geopsychrobacter sp.
CAGGAATATCCGAGCCGACTCTCAGGTGGCCAGCAGCAACGGGTGGCGATTGCCCGTGCCCTGGCGATGGACCCCAAGATCATGCTCTTCGATGAACCGACCAGCGCCCTCGATCCCGAGATGGTTGGTGAGGTCCTCGATGTCATGAAAAACCTGGCCCGTGAAGGCATGACCATGGTCGTGGTCACCCACGAAATGGGTTTTGCGCGCGAGGTCGCCGACCGGGTGCTATTTATGGATCAGGGCAAGCTGGTTGAAGAAGGTACTCCGGAGCATTTCTTTACCGAGCCGCGTGAAGAACGGACCAAGCAGTTTCTCAAACAGGTCTTGTGAGACAGATCTGTTTATCGATGGACTTAAAAAAAAAGGGTGCCAAACGGCACCCTTTTTTAATAACGTATTTCGCAATCTGCACTGGGCCCCTAGGCCATATCCTCGTAAGGATTTTCGAGCTTCAGGTCGATGCTGCCGGAGAAACCCGGTATCCTGATCTTCTCCGCAGTCATCTCCAGATCTGTGCCGGCAACCACGTTGTGGTCGAAACGGTAGATGGGAGCAGTTTTAGCGGCGATCGTCTCCCGGTCATAATTTGCGCAAGCCTCGGCCACGCCCTCATTGCGTCTGCGGTACTCCACCATCGCGGCGGTGCCGTGCTTCCTGGAGAGCATCTGCTCGGTCACGTGCGGAGCGAGGATCGAGCCGGTGGCGTTGTTGCCGCCGAACCCCTTGGCATTCATCAATACGGCATCCATACCCCTGGGTCCGACCTCGGTATGTTCGAGGAGGAAGTTGAGGTTGCTGTCGTGAACATCATCGGCCAACCTGTCCACCGTGACAATCCCTGGGATATAGCCGTACTTCCAGACCCCCAGCGATGCCATCAGCTGATCACCGGCGGAAACAGCCAATGAATGCCCCAGATAACATTTCACCGCGGCGACGCTCCAGCGGTCGATACCGTTAATCTTCGCCACCTCATTGAGAATATGGGATTCGGTCACCCGGTTCTGCGGGGTGCTGGTTCCATGGGCCTGGACAAAGCTGCGCCTTCTCAACCCTTCGTCTCCGATGATGGCTCTGGTCACCGCCGCGGCTTTCGCCAGGGTGATGTAGTTACCGACACCGGGCCCGGGGATCGATTTTTTGTAGCCGTCCGCATTGACAAAGACATCGGCGACCGAACCGTAGATGTTGGCCCCCAGGTCCAGGGCAAGCTGGTCGTCGAAGAGAATGAAAAACTGGGATGATTCCGAGAGGGTGAAGCCACAGTTATCTGCGAAGGGGCGCGCGGCACGACGATAGTCCGGCGTATTGCGCCCGGGATCGAGGGCCAGCAGTTTTTCATCTTCGGCCAAAGCCCCCATGGTGCGATAGCCTTCGATGATTTCGGGGGTTATCGGGGCCTCGCTGTTGCCGACCACCACCACGCGGCGACGTCCGCTCTGGATTTCACGGATGGCGAGATTCAGGTTGTACATGAAGGTGGCGCAGGCCCCCACATTGCAGCCGGTGGTTCCCACACTGCCGAGGATATAGGCATTGATGAAATCGGCCGGCATCTCCGCCAGCCCCAGGGCAAGTTGCTTGGAGGAGACCCGTTTGCCCGTCAACTGAGCCTGCAGCATCCCTCCCGATCCCGCGTAGTCGAGCTGTCCCATGGCACTGCCCGAAAAAACCCCGATCTCGTCCGGGGCGACGGCAGAGCGTACAAGTTCCCAATCGATCCCCAGAGACTGTACGGCATCCGAGGCCCCATAGATGGTCATCTGCAAGCCACGGGGATGACTTCTCGCCTGATAGAGCTTCTCTGGATCAAAACCGGTCGGCAGCTGTCCTGCACTTTGCACCTTCGAGGAGCGTGTACTGGGCAGAAGCACCTCCATCTGGTCGGGGATATCGACCTTGACCCTGTTCTCGTCCAGGTCCGAGATCTGCCAGTTGTCCGGGATATCGGTCGGGAGTTGTTTTCGCTTCAGGGTAAAGCTGATCGGCCCACCAGGCTCGGCGGCAAGGGTCGCCGTCTTGTGTTCGGGAATCGCGTCCCGGTTAAACAGATTATTCTCCAGGCGGCGAATCAGGGTATTATCCTTGATATGTGCGGCATACCGCTGGGCAATCTCGGCCTGACTGATCGCGCTGCCGTCCCGGTCAACGACCTGGCCGTTTTGATTGCGGGTCAGCCCCATCAACTGGGCGAGATCGGCATAGGTTTCCTGTGCCGACTCCTGATCCAACTGATCGATGATCAAGCGCCGATAACCATGATGGGCGGAGCTTCTTCCGGCCGAACTGATACCACCAAAGCCTACGATTACAGGCAGACGTGCCACAAGGGTACCTCCATTTGGAAAGAGTAGAACATGGGTTGATTTTACGAAACTGGCATCATAGGTCGTATCGTATTGGATGACAACCTTGAATAAAAAACCTGTCTACCGATTATCAGCACAATCTGCTTCGGCCATCTTGCCTCTGCAGTGAAAGCGGTGCGACAATTGACCGATGAAAGCCGACAACCCCAGACAACTGGCGAAATCCTTAACATCACTCAATTTCGATAACCGCTTCGTGCGTGAACTGCCTGCCGATCCGGACAGCAGTAACCAGTTGCGCCAGGTGCACCGTGCCTGCTACTCACGTGTCTGGCCGACCCAGGTAGCCGCGCCGCAACTGGTGGCATACGCAGCAGAAGTTGCAGAATTGCTCAATCTGGAGCCCGCGGCCTGTGAAAGCGAGGAATTTGCGCAGATATTTGTCGGCAACCGCTTACTACCCGGCATGGATCCCTACGCCTGCTGCTACGGCGGGCACCAGTTCGGCAACTGGGCCGGTCAGTTAGGCGACGGACGGGCGATCAACCTTGGGGAGATTATCAACCAACAGGGTCAGCGCTGGGCGCTGCAGCTCAAAGGTGCAGGCCCTACCCCCTACGCGCGACGGGCCGATGGCCTGGCGGTGCTGCGTTCCTCGGTGCGCGAATTTCTGTGCAGCGAAGCGATGCACCATCTCGGGGTACCGACCACCCGCGCCCTGAGCCTGTTGCTGACCGGCGAGCTGGTGACCCGCGACATGTTCTACGACGGTCATCCCAAAGAAGAGCCGGGCGCCGTGGTCTGTCGGGTGGCGCCCTCCTTCACCCGCTTCGGCAGCTTTCAAATTTTCACCTGGCGCAACGAAATCGAACAGTTACGCCAGCTGGTCGACTACACCCTCCGCACTGATTTTCCCCACCTGGCTGGTCCCTCGATTGGCGTTTATCTGCAGTGGTTCGAGGAGATCTGTCGCAGCACCGCCACAATGATCGTCCACTGGATGCGCGTCGGCTTTGTCCACGGCGTGATGAACACCGACAACATGTCGATCCTCGGCCTGACCATCGACTACGGCCCCTACGGCTGGCTGGAAGATTACAATCCCGACTGGACTCCCAACACCACCGATGCCCCCGGCGGGCGCTACCGTTTCGGCAACCAGCCGCAGGTCGCCCTCTGGAACCTAGCCCAGTTGGCGAACGCCATCTATCCCCTGATTGGGCAGACCGAACCCCTGGAAGCGGCGCTGCAACTCTACGGCGTCTGTTACAAGCAGGGTTGGCAGGAGATGATGGCGCAAAAGCTGGGGCTGAAGAAGTTCGAACCGGCAACCGATCTGGCGTTGAGCGACGAACTGGAGAAAGTGTTGCGCCTGGTGGAAACCGATATGACGATTTTCTACCGTAAGCTGGTCGATCTGGTGCCGCAAGATGATCAGGATGATGACAGCCTGATTGCCCCACTGCTCGACGCCTACTACCAACCGGAGGAGCTGACCGACTCTCACAAGCGACAAATCAGCGCTTGGCTGCGCACCTATCTCAAGCGGCTCGCGCAAGACGGGCTCAGCAGTGCTGAAAGACGAAAGCGGATGAATGCGGTCAATCCCAAATACGTACTGCGTAACTACCTGGCGCAACTGGCGATCGATAAAGCCGAGGCCGGTGATTACAGTCTGGTCAATGATTTACTGCAGGTGATGCGGCATCCCTATGCGGAACAGCCGGAAAACGAGGAATTTGCCCGGAAAAGGCCCGAATGGGCACGCCACAGGGCGGGTTGTTCGATGCTCTCCTGTAGCTCCTAGGCGACCAGGGACCAATAATCCTGCCAGCGCTGCCTGGCCAGATCCCGGCTAAACCCTTCAGACAGCTTGCAGAGACAGCCCTCTGATTGAGCAAGGGTCTCCTTGCGGGGAATCAGCGCCAGACACTGACAGGGCCGCTCAGCAACCGGGAAACGACAGCCGTCAGCCTCGAGAAAAGCACAACCCGTCACCAAAGACCGCGGCGCAGGAATCGGCACCCCAGTCTTCTCCCAGAGCACCAACCCCAATTCAGGCAAGTGCTCACGCAGCTGCTCAAGGGTCAAACCTTGCCCGGCGAAAAAAATCGTGAAAAATCGCTCGGGATCAACCCAGATTCCGGGGCTTCCCTGGCAGCAACGCCCGCCGCATGCTTGGCAGAGCGGCAGATTCAGGGCCTCGCGTTCTTTCAACTGCATGGACTGAATTTTCAAGAGAAATAAACCATCAGAAACCTCCATGAACATCGGAACTGCTACTTGAGCTCCCCCCGTGCTTGCAGAGCGTCAATCTTGCTACGATGCCACACTTTGGCCGGTATTGTGAGCAAGATTATTTAATTGAAGGATAAAAAGCACCCTGCTTCCCTGTTAGAATGAAGGGAAGTGGGAGGGTCCTATGCAAGTCAGGCTGCTGACACTCTACGACCGATTGGTCCTCAAACATCCCGTCATCACCCTGCTGTCGGTCTCACTGCTGATCCTTCTGGTCGGCAGCTTTGCCCGCGACTTCAGACTCGATGCCTCCGCCGACTCACTGGTGCTGGAGCATGATGCCGACCTGCGCTACTACCGCTCCATCAGTGCCCGCTACGGTTCCGACGACTACCTGTTGCTCAGTTACAGCCCACAGGCCGATCTGTTTGCCCCCGAGACCCTGGCCGACCTGCGGCGCCTGCGCGATAGGCTGCTGCAAATCGAGCGGGTTGAAAAGGTGGTCAGCATCCTCGATGCACCGCTCATCGACAGCCCTCGACTAGCGTTGAGCGAACTGGAGCAGGTCCGCACCCTGGAAGATCCCGCGACCGATGTGCAACTGGCCCGACGCGAGTTTCTCACCAGTCCCCTCTACCGCAACCTGCTCCTCAGCCCCGATGCCAGAACCACCGCGGTACAGATCCGCTTCAAGCGCGACCAGACCTACCATGCGTTGCTCACCCGGCGAAATGCCCTGCGCGAAATGCGCCTGGAGACCGAGCTGACGACAACAGAGAGTGCTGAATTGACCGCCGTCAGCAAGGCCTTCAAGGAACATAGTGCGCTGCTGACCGACCAGGTGAGCGCGGACATCGCCCGCATCCGTACCATCCTGGCGCAGCACCGCATGCGGGCCGAGCTGCACCTGGGCGGGGTGCCGATGATCGCCGCCGACATGATCGATTTCATCCGTCACGACCTGACCCGCTTCGGCCTGGGGGTTTTGGCATTTTTGATCCTCATGCTGTCGATCATCTTTCGCAAGCCACGCTGGGTCATCCTGCCGATGTCCTGCTGCTTCAGCGCGGTGCTCTTCATGTTCGGTTATCTCGGCCTGGTCGATTGGCGGGTCACCGTGGTCTCGGCCAACTTCACCTCGCTGCTGCTGATCATCACCCTGTCGCTGTGCGTACACCTGATCGTGCGTTACCACGAATTGCTGGCCGAACAGCCACAGGCGACTCAACAGACCCTGGTGAAGGAGATGATCCGCAGCAAGACCCTGCCCAG
>JAUXIR010000007.1 GCA_030620915.1 Geopsychrobacter sp.
GCACATGGCGTTTGTAGTGTCGGGACCCAGCTTAAGCAATTTGGGGTTGGCGGCATTTCGTCCATCAGACGTCTCAACCCCATGTGGATCATGGCAACGCGCGCAGGAGACCCTTGCACCAGCATAGTTGGAGCGACCGTAAAAAAGCGGGTTGATTGGTGCGCGAGCACCTGCCGCCTGATTTGTATCGGAAGCGGCCCAGTCATGCGAAGTCTGATCAACAGGGATTTCGCCCTGAGCAGTTACGGATCCCATTGCATCACTGGCATCACCCTTGATGAATGTGGAATTCCCGATGGTATTGGTGTTACCCGGCCCAGTCAGTAAAAGCGGAAAGGACTGCCCACTCTGGCCCGGTGTATGACAATCGAGACAGAGGATCGAACCTACCGAATCGAGATTGGCACCAGCCTTATGGCACAAGTCGCAGGAAATGTCATGAACCCTACGGGCCGCAACCATCGACGGAATCGCCATTAATACTATTAGGGCAATAATGGGTACCAGGGTCTTCAATTTCATCAGCTTACTCCCAAGGGAACATCGGCACGTATAAAAAACCGCAAAACCAGAGTCATGGAATTACTTAATGTGACAGCTTAAACAGAGGTCGCTTCCAGTGTTTGGAATCGCCCAAAACGGTGTATACTCAGGTGCGGCAAAGTAGTCGACATGTGGATCGTGACAGGTCGCACATTCAACGTTCTTTGCGGCGCCGCCAAAGAGCGTAAGGCTATTGCCTTCTACTGTGGCAACGTCCTGCAATTTGGACGTATCGGCAGCATAGACCGCCTGGTAACTAAAGGAGATCGGGTGATCGTCACGCAGGTCGGTGGTATCGGCCGTATTGGCACTTGAACCACCGATTCGCGGACCCGGATTACCGAAACCGCCCACAATTTTAACGCCAGAGTTACTAGGAATACCGGTTGCGGGGTTATTAATAATATCGCCGACGCCGAGACTGCCGTCGTGACAGGAAAGACAGAGCAGCGATTCGGTATTGATCTCACGGTTAGTGGCAATCCCTAGAGTCGCCATGACCGCACCAGAGTAGCTCTGATAATGACCGACACCTTGAAGCGTCGAGCTGTCACGGTTCCAGAGTGGCGCATCCAGATTCCCACCGTGGGGGGTATGGCAGTAGATGCAGATTTGATCTTCTGACGCATTCCAAGCCGCATAAACATACAAACTATCAGCTGGATAAGATAAGTACGAAAGATTGTGTGGCGTATTCTTAATGTTTGCAGTACCGGTGCCAGCAAATGCCGAACCGACACTCAGCAGAAGAACCACAATCAGAAGAATGCTTTTTTTATTCACGAAGGAAACCCTTTCCCTGTCCTGAACTTTAGTTAGAACTACAGGTCAACTAATTCGATTTGATGCCTGTTGTTTTTTACTGCAGAATCCCGATAAATTCAGCCACGGCAATACCGGCGAAACTGTCAGCACCGAGCAGATCAACCAATTGCCCTGCCTTTATCAAAGCCGAGCCATACTTGCCACCTTCGATCCGTTTGACGATATTCGCAAGTCGCGAGAGCAACTCGGGAGCCTGATCGAGAACCAGCGGCTCAACATCGGCAAGCTTTGTCAGTAAGGCTTCCTTATATGCCGGAGCGAAACCACCCTGCTGACCGTTGGCGACAACGAGAGTACCAGTGTTGGTACCGTAGACCAAGTCGAAATAGTTGCTGCCAGCAAAGTTCAGAGCGAAGACACGCTCAGCGCCAGCAACCGACAGACCGGTGCTGGTCGTGGCAGTCACAACATCACCGCTGATCTCTGTCCGAAAGAGCTCGCCCTCGATGAGCAACATCAACTCACGACTGCCGTCAGCACTCCAGTCACTGAACATCGGGACGGCGGGAGCGGTCAGTGTCGCCATGACAGTCTCAAGACCAATACTAGGAGCGGAGTCGGTTCCGACATTGGCAAACAACAGAAGCTCGAGACCAGATGCAACAACAAGATCCTTAGCACCATCACCATTGACATCGCCAACTACCGGAACGGCCTGAGAGTTAACCGTGACCAACCATTGAGGTACCGCTGAGAAACTCAATCCACCCTGCCCGCTGAACAGTTGAACCTTGCCATCGGCACCACCGACCAGCAAATCAAGCTTATCGTCGTTGTCCCAGTCAACCAGACAGGGAGCAGCACCGGCAATCGGCGGAATTTCAAGCTGCTGCGGAGCGGTCGCGAAGACAACCCGGTCAGTTTCTACCTTGCTTACGCTCAGATCTTCAATGGTGTCTGCCGCTAGAGGATCCAGGACCAAAGACCCTTTGTAGAAGTTGATATATCCATCGTCGGCCAAGAGCAGGTCAAGAATACCATCCCGATCAAGGTCAGCAACGGCTGGTGCGACGCCAACCCCCTGCACCGCCTGCCCGACAAGACGCAGTCCATGAACAGCGAAACTGGTTGCCAGGCGGGCGCCTTTCAATCCAGCGACGACATCTGTCTGTGCATCCTTAATAATATCAACCGTCATAACGTAAGGCTCGAAACCGGCTGCTTCGACTACAAGCGCGTAACTGCCTTCGGCCAGGCCGCGGATCTCAACCGGCGCAGTCCCGACAAGGCGTCCGGCATAACCATGATGTCCACTCAGATATACCGAGGAACCCGGTACATTTGCAGAAACCCTGAGAACTGAAGCCTGAAAAACAAGGCTGCCGCTGCTCGCTGAAGTCGTCTCCAGCGCAGTGTTATCAACCGCAACAACCTTCCAGCTGTATGTCGCACCCGGCGTCAGCGCAGCGGAAAGATCTGTGATGGGAGCGCTGAGAGCGGCATAGGTCGAACTTGCCACGACAGAAGCACCTTCAGAAATTTCGACGCGGTAGTTGACGCTAGGGTTGGGGTCGGCATCGCTTGAGCCAGCCCAGCTCAGAATGGCGTCGCTGCCGGCATCTTCCCCGCCCAGAAAGGAGGTCAGAACCGGAGCACTCGGAGCTTCCTCAACGACATTTACATAAAAGGCCTGCGGAGAGGACCAGGCAGAGGTTGCCTGGCCATCATCGGCCCGAACCTGCCAGGTGTAGCTTGCGTTTTCATCCAGACTTAAATCCACAATTGCCGTAGTCTGGTTAACCCCTTCAGCAACGGAGAAGCTGGTGACCTGGGTGGCCCCAGCAAGAACCTGAACATCGTAGGTCAGAGTGTCGCTTTCAGCATCCGTGGAGTTATTGAAGATCAGACCGGGGGTAAGGCTTGAGACCTCACCCAAAGTAACCGGGACCGGGACAGATGGAGGGTTATTGATCTCAACAGGGATACTGCCATTATCAATGGCATAGATATCGACCCGGGCATCACCATAAAGTACATAAAGGAGACTATTGTCCGCGTCAAAGGCCATAGAACCAGGATGATTAACTGAACCAAATCCATAGTTGAGCAGTGGCGCATTGGTCATGACATCCATGACCCGGATAGTCCCTTGGTTAAAATCAGAGACATAGTAATAATCAGCATCATCGAAGGCAACGGCACCAAAGTCAAACAAAGCAGTACCGAACCCGCTGCTCGCCGCAATACTGTTCTGCAGTACACCGCCAGTGTCATAGACATAGAGCGTCGGAACAATCCCGGCAGCTTCATCAATATTATCATTGACAATATAGACCAGGTTACTGGCGGGATCTATCGAAAGGCCAATACCGCCGCTAAACCGCTGGACAGGAAAAACCGACCCGACGAGACCGTCGGGACCAAACACCTTGATCCGGCCCGCCGTCTGATCCACAACATAGATATTACCATTGACATCAAAATCGATCGCGCCAGCAAACAAGAATTCACCAGGACCCTGACCAAGATAACCAGTCAAGGTGCCTGCAGCATCCAGAATAGCGACCGCATCACCGGCAGACACATAAACCCTGCCGCCAGCTGCGACCGCAAGACCGGCACCCGAGACCTGCGCCCCAGAAAATACGCCAACCTTAGTGCCATAGCTATCGAACTTGAACACCGCATGAGCACGACAGTCAGCAACATACAGGTTTCCATCGGAATCAAGATCGATCATCGTCGGACCCCGCAAACCTTCGCTGATCTGCCCCACGGGAACGATCGGTGGCGCAGCTAATGCGACGGCCGGGCTGAGCCATATCACCCCGAACAACAGCGATATCACCGCAAGCAGGCAGAGGTTGATGCAGGACCGAGTCATAGTGTTGCCTCCTGAAAATAAAGAGTCGCAGGCTTTTTGAGCCTAGGCACCCTTGAGCGTAAACTTATTCTAAAGGCATTACCTGCAAAGATGGTACCAGCAACAAACAGCTCAAAAAAGCGACATGACCCACGCAAACCAATGGCCGTTGCTCATCGGTCACAACGGCCGCCTAGCTGGCATAAAACTAAATTATGAGTCGTGCTATCTTACAAAAACTTGAACTTTTTCATCCGGTAGCGAAAGGCATCGATCCCCAGATTCAGCTTTTTCGCGGCCTTCGACTGGTTCCCATCAGAGGTCTCGAGGGACTGTCTTATCAACTCGCGTTCCACGTCTTCGATATCGATCCCCTCGGCCGGCAGGGTAAAGATAAGCGGACTGCCGCCGGCGGGCACGGTACGCGACACCAGTTCGCGCGGCAGATGTTCATACTCCATGGTTTCGGCGTTTTCGAGAATAACCGCGCGCTCGATGACGTTGCGCAATTCGCGAATATTTCCCGGCCAGTCGTAATCGACCAGGACTTTTTCGGCCTCCGCCGATATCTGCCGGACATCCTTGCCGAACTCCCGATTGAAGGATTCGATGAAATGTCGCGCCAGGGTCAGAATGTCATCCCGGCGTTCGCGCAACGGCGGCAGAAAAATCGGGATAACCTGCAGACGATAATAGAGGTCACTGCGGAAGACCTTTTGCTCAATCGCTTCCAACAGATCGCAGTTGGTGGCCGAAACGATACGGATATCGACATGAATGTCCTTGACGCCGCCGACGCGACGGAAGGTGCGGTCCTCAAGCACGCGCAGCAGTTTGGCCTGGATCGCCATCGGCATATCGCCGACCTCATCGAGAAACACGGTGCCACCATGGGCCATCTCGAAGAGGCCCTTTTTCTGGGCCTTGGCATCGGTAAAGGCCCCTTTTTCATGGCCCATCAGCTCGCTTTCGAGCAGGGTCTCGGGAACCGCGGCGCAGTTAATCGCCATGAACGGCTTATCGGCACGTGCTCCCTCGTAATGAATCGCCTTAGCGATCAACTCCTTACCGGTGCCACTCTCCCCTTGAATCAGTACGGTTCCGGCACCACTCAGGGCAATCTTGCGCACCATGTTCAATACATGGTGCAGATCGGCGCTGTCGCCAATAATGCTGTCGATACTGAAACGCTTCGGCTGCACCGCACGCAGCTGAGCAACCTCACGCTTAAGCTCGCGTGTTTCGAGGGCCTTATTGATCACGATGGCAAGCTCATCGAGATTGAATGGCTTATTGATGTAATCGTAGGCGCCAAGGCGCATCGCCTTGACCGCCGTTTCAAGCACCCCAAGGGCGGTAACCATGATCACGACCACATCCTCTTCGAGTTCCTTGACCTTCTCAAGGACCTCCAGGCCGTTCATCCCCGGCAACTGAATATCGAGCAGCATCAGATCGGGAGTCTCTTCCTGCAGCAAACGCAGAGCATCCTCACCAGACCCTGCGGTACTGACCTCGTAGCCTTGTTTCTTCAGGTTCTGCTCAAGAGACCAGCGAATCAGATGCTCGTCGTCGACAACCAGAATTTTATTTTTCATATGACAGTTTCTCCTTATTCCTGCACGGAAGAGACATCCTCCCAAGGTTCATTCACGTTTGGGGACAGTTATCCAGCACCGGCAGAAGCAGGGAAAATTCTGCCCCCTTACCGAGCCCACTCTCAACCTCAAGGCTTCCGCCGTTATTCTCCATTAATTGCCGACAGATCGGCAACCCAAGTCCAGTGCCTTGAGTCTTGGTCGTATAGAAGGGCGTAAATATCTTGGCCAGCACCTCCGGCGTGATCCCCGGTCCGGTGTCAGAAATGCGGATCCTCACCCAGGCCCTTCCGTCACGCTGGATCTGGTCGGTCACGACGGTCAACATGCCGCCTTCGGTCATGGCCTGCACAGCATTGAGTGCGATATTGAGAATCACCTGCTGGATCTGCTTGACATCGATCCAGACCGCCGGCAATTCACGCGTCATCTCGTCGACACGGTTGATATTTTTAGATTCGGGGTGCTGGGCCACGAAAAGCAGGGTCTGCTTGAGCAGGTCATTGATGTCGGCGAAGGCAAACTCAGGCTGGCCGGGCTTACCGAAATAGAGCAGGTCATTGACCGTCTTATCGAGGCGACCGATCTGGCTCTGGATCTGCAGCATGATCTCACGGCGCTGATCGCCTTCCGGGTAATCGTCGGAAAGAACGCTGATCGCGCCGCTGATTCCAGCCAGCGGGTTCTTGATTTCATGGGCCAGGCCTGCAGCCATCTCCCCGACCGAAGCAAGACGGTCAACCCGCTCCATCTGCTGATAATGGTATTGCTCAAGTTCGTTCTGCGCGCGGGAGAGATTGCCGACCATCGCATTGAAGCCGTCCATCAACTGACCGATCTCATCATTCTGCACCGGAGTCATGCGGACCGTCAGATCGCCATCCTCGACCTGAGCCATGCACTGAGTGATTTTTTCCAACGGGCGACGCAAAAAGCGGATCATCACGACCGAAATCCCGGCCGCGAGGAATCCGAGGATGATCAGGGTAGAAACCATAAACAGCTGACTGGTCTCACGCAACTGCAGATACATCTCGGCCAACGAGAAGTCCATATTGAGCACGCCGATAACCTTGCGACCAGTCCCATGACAACGAAAGCAGCGCTCATCGGAGACGATCGGGCGCACCATCGCCAGCACTCGCCCACCACCTTGAGCCTGAAATACCCCCTCTGAAACCTTTCCGGTAAAAAGGGAAAAATCGCGCCGATCGACATGTGTGCCGATTTCATTCGGATCAGCCGAGGTCAGAATAATCCCGTCGGGATTGAATATTCGCACCCCGGTGATCCCATGTCCGCGGCCGACGGTTTCGAGAATCGCCTGCACTTCAGACGTGTTACCAAGGCGCATCGAGTTAAAGATCGACTTCTCGATGGTCCCAAGCAACATATTGGCGTGGTGGCGGGTGGTCCCGATCAGATGGGCCTGCTCGCGGTAAAGGTGGAAGAGGGTAAAGATACCAACACCGAGGGCGAGCAGCAGCACATTGAATAGAATAATGCGGCTGATCAGACTTCTAAACATTCAGGCCCTCCGGGCATTGGAACATTAAGGTTAAAGATAAGTCCAGAATCCTCTTGAGGTTAGACAGCGACGGAAGTCCACTTAAACCCTGCGGCGATCCGCTGCTCTTCAGTCGCCGGCTTCGTGCCGGCGAAAGCTACTGACTGCCGCCAGCGGGCGGCTGTCCTGTGCCAGCGGGCGGCTGTCCCGCGGCAGTTATTTTCTTCTTCGGCAGGTAGATGAACTCCCATTCGCTATAGAGTCCGCGGCCTTCAAATTCTTTATTTTCTGTCGAGAAATTGCCCTGTTTGAAGGGTTCTCCCTTAGATGACGAGCGCACCCCCTTGATCCGGCCGGCCGGATCCTTGATCAATTCCCAGTCCCCGCCGGTCATCGGATCGACATAAGGGCGGCGCAGATGCCTCTTGGTCTGCAGAGAACGGGGATCTTTCAGCAGATATTCCAATTTAGAGGGGTAGATTTTCGCGGCGCCAGCGGCGCCCTGACCGTGAGAAGACTGGTACTAGGAGCCGATTGCAGCACGGATCTGCCCCCCCTTCCAGAGGAGATCGGCCTCGCGCGCGCGGCGGGTCAGACTACTCCAGGTCGAACCGGCAATCCCTGCCGAGAGTCCAAGAATCGTCATCAGCACCAGCACCAGCACCAGCGTCACGCCAGATTCGCCTTTGAGCGGTTTCAGAGCGGGAGAAACGGGGATATTCGACTCAACTTTTTTCATCGCCCCCCGTCAGGTAGGAGAAAATCAAGTCATCCAGCGCCACGGAGATATCCTGCTGTAGATTTCGGTCCTCGGCGCTCGGCGGCTCATACGCGGGTTCAATGGCAACCAGAAGATCATCGCCACGGGTCGCGTCAACGGACGAACTATCAAGGCTCTCAATCTCAGCCGCAGGCAGAGACTCTGTAGCGGTTTCAATATCCTGCGGTCGGACATCTACGATCACATCAGCTGTGTCTGCTGCGGGAATCGCGCTCGCTTTCGCTGGCCGACAGGATTCAATTTCGATTCCGAGTTCGCAAATCCGCCGGTCGAATTCCCCCTTGGTCAGACGCCGCAGCATCCCCTTGTGTTGTTCCTTGGCGAGGTCTTCAACCACCTGACTGAGATTGTCCACATCGAGGATATCGGCATAGGAGGTCTTCTGCGACGAGACGATAATTCCGCCATGATAGAGCAGAGTCGCCAGGCTCGGGCTCTTAAGACCACTATCCTCGGTCTGGACGTGAAATCCGACCCCCTGATATAAGATATTGTGATTAAACCCAACTATCATCTAATAGTCCCCACAGAATTTTCTTAGAGATCCTGAATATCACATTCCGCCATATGGCGCAATGTATCATTCATATCCCCGCAAAGGCGGTTTATTCTTCCGCGACCCCGGGGATGGCTTTACCATTGGTAACAGTTGGCAAAGAGGCATCCTCATCTCGCGCATCCGGGACATAGCTGTAGCGAAATTCAGCCTTGATCGGTCGGGAGATATCGACATGCCCCTTGAGGGTCGGTTCAATCTTGCCCTCGATCAGGATCTGCAGACGGCGCAGGTACGGGAAATTGACTGCCAGGGTGTTTGTCAGCCCATAGACCGTCAGCAACTCAGAGAGACTGCCACCGGGATGTCTGTTCACCAGTTCGCGACTGAAATTAATCCGCGCCAGGTCCCCTTCAACTTCGACTCCCAGCACGCGGGTGCGGGCGGGGAGAACGGGTTGAAGCCGTTGCGACCCGGTGGCTAGCGCTTCAATAGTCTGCGCGATGCATTGTCGCTCGTCATTGCAACCCGCAATCTGCTGTTCTTCGGAAACCAGAGAAAAACCGGCAGGATCAACGAAGTAGAGCACGATATCACGTGGCTCAGGACTCAACTGCTGCACTACGACATCCCCGGGCAGAGATTGGCGCGAAGGCCAGACCGCCCAAAGAACCGATCCCAAAATAAGAGCCAAAATCCCAATCAATAAAATAAATCTGTTCATCCTGAAAAGACCACTCTCATCCTATTCATCCGATGTGAACCTGTTCGACAGATTGAAATTCTGCCCCAAGAAAACCCATGCCGATCCGGCGGAACCGGGTTGGCACATCGGTCACAAAAAAACGTTGTCCGCCTGTTCCTTCCTCAGCGGCCAGTTCAGCACGTTCCAATAGCTCAACCACCTCAAGCGCCGTGGCTGCTGCCGAATCGACCAGCTTCATCCCTGGACCGACCGCCACCCGAATCGCCCCTTCAAGCAAGGGGTAATGGGTACAACCCAGCACCAGCGTATCGATTTTTTCGGCCAACAGCGGGGCAAGGTACTCAGCGGCAACCTGTCGGGCAACCGAATGATCGGCCCAGCCCTCTTCAGCTAAAGGGACAAAGAGCGGGCAGGCCGCTGAAAAAACGGCAGTATCTGGAGCAAGGTTAAGGAGTGCCTGCCGATAAGAATCACTATTAATCGTGCCCTCTGTCCCCACGACACCAATTCGGTGGCCACCACTGGCAACTGCGGCACGCGCACCGGGTTCAAGAACCCCGATCACCGGCAGATTGAATCTGTCGCGCAACTGCGGCAGAGCTACGGCTGAAGCGGTGTTACAGGCCACCACCAGCAGTTTAATTCCCTGCGCACAAAGAAACTCCGCAGATTCAAGTGCATACTGGGTCACCGTGGCCGGACTTTTCGTTCCATAGGGAACCCGCGCCGTATCGCCAAGGTAGAGCAACTGCTCTTTTGGCAAAAGCCGGATCAACTCACGACAGACCGTCAGCCCCCCGACCCCGGAATCGAATACCCCAATCGCCTGATGTTGCATAGTAATAGAATTTCTCCGGGACACAGCCTCAGGCTGCCAGCCACTCGATAAGATAGATAAGGTGGTCATCGTATATAAGCCGTTGATTGAAGTAAAGATTTAGCACTCCCCCCCCCCCCTTTCAACTTCCTTAAAAACCTGTTAATCTCACGCCATTACAGTTTGACTCGATTAGAATTGGCCGAGGAATTCTATTTACAAAAAACGGAGGGAAAATGAACTGGCAGGGATTTCTTGATTTCATGATCAACTTCCGTACGGATCGGATCATGGAACAACTGACGGCTTGGAACGTCGGAGACCTGGCTCACAACCACTACGTATTGGGAAGCTTCGCGCTGGCGATTGCCACCACCTATTTTCTCGGCTGGAAAACAATTTCTGGATTCATAGTCGGGATCGGTGGTTTCACCTATGCGGTCTCCTATGCTGTCGCTGAAGGGACAGGCCCCGAAGGACTCTCCGGCACCGGCATCTGGGTCCTGATTGGCGGTGGAGGGGCGGCGGTCATGCTATTTATCTTCCTGATTTTTGTCCGCTCTGAGTAGCTCAGCCGGCACGACACTTGACCCGTACAGACAACCTAAGCCAGAATAGGTTCTTCGTTTAGCGACCATGTAAGCAAGGAGATTTTATTAAAAAACGTGACATTCTGGTTCTGCTTGGAGGGGTTATCATCGTGATCATCCTCTGGATGGCCCCGGCAGAAACCACGAAACATATCCCCCAGGATGAAACGCACCAGAAATTCTATTCCCTGGTACAGAAGGATGGCAAAGCAGGCAAAAAAGCCGCTGAGAAGTTCTGTCAGAACTGCCACAATGAAGACCAGATCCCCTTCCCCGCAGATCATCCGCCCAAACTTCGCTGTATGTTTTGCCATAAACTCGACAAGTAAATGAGTCGCCAAAAGACCAACAAGGCCGCCACCTGACAAGGGTGGCGACCTTGTTGGCCCCTGCAACAAAGGCCTAAGCTGCTGAATTAATTCAATCCATCGCCCAACAATGCCCGAAATCTCATTCCGGCACTCCTTTTGCAACAGTCTTAATGCAGTCTATTGAGTCCTGCCTAAGGAGGCTTGTTACAGATGCCAATTACATCGCAACCCAAAAACCGCACCACTCTCGACTACCTGCTTTACGTTATGGCTGGAGCGGTCATCGCGACCCTCTTTTTTAGCACCTTGCTCTGGCTGAGCTTTTAAAATAAGTCCCCCCCGTGCCCACCAAATAGAAAAAAAGGCCGCGACACCTAAGCCGCGGCCTCAACAATCCCTCCCGGACATTCTACTCAACCACAAGATAATTGTACCAACCACGCCCTTCAACTTGCTCAGCCTAGGACTCGGCAACCTGCCGCAGTCGCGTAAATTCCGCTGCAGGATAAGCCTGCCGTGGGGCACCACCCAGCATCTGTTCGCGTGGGACAAATTGCTGCAGCACCCAGCGACGAGCGCCCTTGATCACTTCGCCCATCACATGCAACTCATCTTCCGTGACTAAACCAGGGACGCAGGTTGTGCGAAATTCGTATTCAGGTGCCTGCTCAATCGCTAATCGACAACTGGCCAACAGAGCAGCGGTATCGACTGGCCGGTCATGGAGCTCGGCGTAGCGTGCCGGGGAGGTCTTGAAATCAAGCGCCAGGTAATCGACCAACCTTCGCTCGAACAATCCAGTCAAGACCCGCGGCAACAAACCGTTGCTGTCGAGCTTAACCTGCAGGCCAAGCTCTTTGATCTGCTCGAGAAACCCAGCCAGACCGGTCGCCAGAGTCGGCTCGCCACCCGAGACCACAACCCCGTCGATAAATGATCTGCGCTGCTTCAGCTCATCGAGCAGTTCATCAAGCGGGTAATCGGGATACTGATCCGGATCGAGAACAAGGCCCGGATTATGACAAAAGCCACAGCTCAGGTTGCACCCCCCGGTAAAAACCAGCGAAGAGACCCGCCCGGGAAAATCGAGCAGGCTGGTCCCCTGAAACCCCTTGATCCGCAAGCCCTTCAGCCCTTCCGTTCTTTGGCGACAATGTACTCCGAGCGCTCACGAAATTCTTCCTTTTTGCCTCGATTCCACTGCTGAACCGGGCGAAAGAAACCACAAACCCGTGAGTACACCTCTGTTTTTGCATTACATCTGGTTGACATTGATCATCCTCCCTCTCATGAAGTTACCGGGCCTTGGCCCGGTCAAGCCGCCTTCCCATCCTGGTGATGGGGGCAGGCAAAATGTTCGCCGGCGATGTAACCATGCTCCGGACAGATCGTAAATGTCGGACTCAGGGTGAAATACGGCAGATGAAAATTTTCGGCGATCCGTCGAACCAGCAGTCGCGCACCGCGCCAATCTTCGAGCCGCTCACCCAGGAATCCGTGAAATACGGTGCCGCCGGTATAAAGGGTCTGCAGACTGTCCTGATGCTGCAGCGCCGAGAAGATCTCCTCCGTGGCTCCGACCGGCAACTGGGTCGAATTGGTGTAATAAGGCTCGTCAGTCCCCGCGGTGATAATATCGGGGAAGCGTGTACGGTCGCGGCTGGCCAGCCGATAGCTGGTCCCCTCGGCCGGAGTTGCCTCCAGGTTATAGAGGTGCCCGCTCTCCTCCTGAAAGGCCTCAAGTTGCTTGCGCATGAAATCGAGGGTCGCTTTCGCCAGCGCCTGTCCTTCGTCACTGTCGATACCGGTGCCGATCAGGTTGAGGCAGGCCTCATTCATGCCGATCAAGCCGATGGTCGAGAAGTGGTTCCCCCAGTAATGGCCGGTGCGTTCGCGGATGCCCGCCAGATAAAACTTGCTGTAGGGATAGAGTCCCTCTTCGGTGAAGCGTTCGAGCTGCTTGCGCTTGAGCTCCAGCGATTCGTACGCAAGCTTCATCAGGCGACCGATTCGCTCGAAGAAATCGGTCATGCTATCGGTAACATAGGCCGCGCGCGGCAGATTGATGGTCACCACGCCGATCGATCCGGTCAGCGGATTGGAGCCGAACAGACCGCCTCCGCGGCGGCGCAGCTCGCGATTATCGAGCCGCAGGCGGCAACACATCGAGCGGGCATCCTCGGGATCCATGTCGGAGTTCATGAAATTGCTGAAATAGGGGATGCCGTAGCGGGCGGTCATCTCCCAGATCGGCTCGAAACGTGGGTCCTCCCAATCGAAACCGACGGTAATGTTATAGGTCGGGATCGGGAAGGAGAAGATGCGCCCCGATGAATCCCCCGCCATCATCACCTCACAGAAGGCACGATTCAAGAGGTCCATCTCGTCCTGAAACTCGCTATAGGTGCGATCCTGCAGTTCGCCGCCTAAGATGACCGCCTCGTGCGCCATATTCTTCGGCACCATCATGTCCATGGTGATATTGGTGAAGGGGGTCTGAAAGCCGACGCGAGTCGGCACATTCATATTGAAAACAAACTCCTGCATGCACTGCTTGATTTCAGCGAAACTGAGGCCATCATGTGCGTTGAAGGGTGCGAGCAGGGTGTCGAAATTGGCGAAGGCCTGAGCCCCGGCGGCTTCGCCCTGCAGGGTGTAGAAGAA
>JAUXIR010000166.1 GCA_030620915.1 Geopsychrobacter sp.
CGGGATTGAACTCGATGCAGTCGAAGATCTGCATCGGTTCGGTAAGGCAGATATGTTCGCAGTGCAGGTCGCCGTGGCCGTCACGCACATAGCCGAGTTCCTGCCGCCGGTCAAAGAGCTCGGCGTTCTCATGCATAAAGCGCATGACGATCCGTTCGAGGGTTTTAATGATTGCAGGTCTGATCAGGCTGGCTGGACAGTCGCGGGTCTGGTCGAAGTTCTGCTGCCAGAAAAGCAACATCATGCGCCCGTCGTTATGGGTCGATTTATCGACATGGTTGGCCCCGTTGTGGAAGTGCGCAAGGAGTTTGCCGATGCTTTCGATGTTAGCGAGGAGATGATTCCCCCGTGGTCGGTCGGAGAGTTGGTTGGCCAACATCCTCTCCTGTGGCAGGCGACGCATGCGCACGGCATATTCATAAACCTCACCAGGCTGGTCGATCAGGAATCGATCCCCCTGCCGGACAATTTTACTCACGCCCAGGTAGCATTCAGGAGCAAGGCGTCGGTTGAGTCTGACTTCCTCTTCACAGTAGAAGCGGCGGCGATCCAGGCTGGTGAAGTTGCAGAACCCGAAATCGACATTTTTTTTGATCTTGTAAACCAGGCTGTCGGTCAGGTAGAGCTGGGAAATGTGGGTTTCGATATATTCAACCCGCTTGGTCTCATCGGGGTAGGTGGTGCAGCGCGTCATGGCTTGATGTAGCTCGCTCATGGGATAAATCTCCTTCTTGAGCAGCCGCTTAACTATCTATTTGAAATTTAGCAGAAAAATCAGACCTGTAAAGCTGGTGTGTTTGAGGCTATAATGGGTCAATCTGGAAAACAGCTGTGCTGACAAATTCGTTTCAAACTCTTATTTCCGCTGGATAAACCGTTTGAGGAACTGCATGCCGCTCGTTTCAGTTTTGTTGCTTGGATTTGCGTTGTTAACTGGTTGTGCCGCGCTCAATCCGCCTGCGGACGAAGGGCGCGCTGTGGCGCAGCGGCCCTATGTTTCGGAGATTATCCTGCCTGAGGCCAAGGCCTATTTCGGCTATGCCCAGTTCCGGATGCTGATCGTGGAGAATCGCTGGGATGAAGCTATTTTGGCCTTGGTGCGTGCACTGGCCTTCGATCCTCAATCGGCAAAGCTTCAACTGACCCTGGCCAAAGCCTATCTGCATAATCAGCAGATTGATAAAGGGGCTCAAACCCTCGAGCTCTTGCTGCAGAATTCACCCGATCATTCGGTGGGTTGGGAGCTCCTTGGAGAATTGCGCGCTTACCAGGAGCGTTATGCCGAGGCTGTCTCCGCCTACACTCAGGTCCTGTTGAAGGATCCCGGCAATGAAAACATCCGTTTGCGGTTGATTGCGGTTTACGAGCAGCAAAAAAATCTGCAGAAAGCGGTTGCCGAGACCAATGTCCTGCTCGGTTTAAATCCCGATTCATTGCCCGGGCGATTGACCCTGGCGCGCTTGCAGCGTGGGAACCGCCAGTCGGATGAGGCGATCAAGACCTACCGTGATCTGTTGGTACGTCGCCCGGGACAGTTACAGACAATCCTGGAGTTAGGCCAGCTGCTCGAAAAGGAGCAGCTGGTCGCTGAGGCGATCGATCTTTACCGCGAAAGCATCAAGGATAACCCTGAGTTGCTGGCGATCTACAAGCAACTGGCGCGGATTCTGATTCGGCAGGAGCGTTATGCTGAAGCACTCAATCTGTTGAAACAGGCGCAGCGACAACGGCCGGATGATCTGCAGATTCTAACCCGCATAGGCCTGTTACAACTCAGCCAAGAGGACTATCGTGGCGGCGAGCAGACCTTTCGCCAATCGCTGCAGCTACGGCCCGATGAGCCGCGTAATCTTTATTCCCTCGGCATGGCACTCATCGGACAACAGCGCCACGGCGAGGCCCTCGAGACCCTTGGTCGTATCCCTCAAGATGCCGATGTTTAGGCCGAAGCCGTGTTGCAACGGGGTTATCTCTATCGCCAGGAAGGGGATATCGAACAGGGCATCCAGGTCCTGCAACAGGCGATTGATGCCGGCAAACAACCGGTTGCTCTCTACTATTATCTGTCGGCCTTTCTGGGTGAGGCCGGTCGTTTCGCCGCCGCCGGACAGGCGGTCCGTCAGGGGATAGAACTTTTCCCCCAGGCCGCCAGTCTGCACTATCAGTTAGGCGTCATCTATGAGCGGCTTGACGACCGCCAGCAGGCCCTGGTCGAAATGGAGAAGGTCCTGGCAAGCGAACCGCACAACGCCGACGCGCTTAATTTTATTGCCTATCACTATGCCGAACTTGGCGAAAACCTCGAGCAGGCCCTGGCTCAAGCGCGCCTGGCTTTGGCCCAGAAACAGACCAGTTATATCCATGACACCCTCGGTTGGATATACTACCGCATGCAACGTTATGATGAAGCCCGTGACCATCTGGAAAAAGCGGTGACGCTCGATCCGACCGATCCACTGGTTCTGGATCATCTGGGTGATGTCTATGCCGCTCAGCAACGCTGGGCCGATGCGGAAAAAACCTACCGCAAGTCTCTTGAACTCGACAACAGCTCAACGACTGTCGCCGCCAAGCTGCAAAAAATAATAAAGGATCATTCCAGCCGATGAGATTGTTTTTCCCGATTATCCTGATATTGCTGCTTGTCGGCTGCGCCACTCCGCGAGCGCAACTCCGCCCGGCGCCTGAGGCGCAAATCTTGCTGCAGCAACTTGCCCTGACCGGCCAACGCTGGCAGCAGCTCGACGCCGCCGCCAAGGTCGGCTTGCAACGTGAGGGCAAGTCCCTTTCGACTCAGCAGTTCATGTTGTTGGAGAAACCGGATCGCCTCAGGGTCGACGTGCTCTCCCTCTTCAGCCGGCTTGCCTTGCAGTTGACTGTTGATCGGGGAGAAATACAGGTTTTTCTCAACACCACGGTCCCCGGACAGTTTTATCGGGGTCCGGCCAGCGATGAATTGCTGGCACGTTGTACCCGACTGCCACTCGGTGCGACCGAACTGGTGCGTCTGTTGCTCTATGATCCGCCCCGGTCCGATTATCAAACCGTCACCGTGGAGACGACCGAGGATCGTTATCTGCTGCGTCTGACGCTTGGCGACCGAGAGCAGCATTTCTTGTTTGACGACCGGCTCCGACTCCGCCGCTGTCTCTATCTGCGTGACAAAGAACCGTTGTTGATTGTCGATTACGCGAAGATAGATGAGGCCGACGGTTTCCCGCGGCGGGTTCAGATTGAGATGCCGGCACAGCGGACCAGGGTGACGGTCAGCTTCTCCGAGGTGATCCTCAACAGGCCGGCCAAGGCCGGACGCTTTCAACTGTCTCCCCCGGCCAATGCCGTTCCGCTGGTGCTGCCGGGTTTCAATGCCGCTGAGGAGCCCTCGTGATGCGCTGTCTGGCCCTGCTGCTACTCCTGCTGATGACGGCCTGTACGGTGAACGATCAGCCCTCCGGGCTGGAGGTTCCCGTCGACAAGGGACCGGTATTCGGTGATACCTTTATCGAAGGCTCGATCGGCGATGCTTCGACCCTGTTGCCGATTCTGGCTTCCGACAGCGCTTCGAGTGAGATTAACGGTCTGGTCTACAGCGGGTTGGTGCGCTATGACGGTGAGCTCAAGATCGTCGGCGAACTGGCCGAAAGCTGGGAGATCTCGGCGGATAACCTGACGATCACCTTTCATCTGCGCAAGGGGGTCAAGTGGCATGATGGTGCGCCGCTCACCGCGGCCGACGTGCTCTTCACCTACCAACTCTATATCGACCCGGAAACACCGACCGCCTATTCCGAGTCCTATCTGCAGGTCAAAAAAGCCGAAACGCCGGATGATTACACCTTTCGCGTGACCTACGCCGAGCCCTATGCACCGGCGCTGATCAGCTGGGGGATGTCTGTCTTGCCGAAGCACCTGCTCGAGGGCAAAAAAATCACCAAGAGTGAACTGGCCAGACACCCGGTCGGAACCGGTCCCTACCGTTTTGTCGAATGGCAGGGCGGAGAGAAGATCGTCCTGGAGGCAAATCGGGACTATTTTGAGGGTAGTCCCTACATCAAACGCTTTGTGTTTCGCATCATTCCCGACACTTCGACCCAGTTTCTTGAGCTGCAGACCGGCGGGCTCGATTTTATGGCGCTCTCCCCGCTGCAGTATGATCGTCAGACCGACACCCTGGCCTTCAAGCGTCTGTTCAATAAATATCGTTACCTCGCCTTCGGCTATACCTATCTCGGTTACAACCTGAAGCGGCCCCTGTTTCAGGATCGACGTGTCCGTCAGGCCCTTGCCTATGCCATCGACAAGCAGGAGATCATCGACGGGGTGCTGCTCGGCTACGGGCAGGCTGCGACCGGCCCCTATAAGCCCGACACCTGGGTCTATAATCCCGCGGTTCCACGCTACACCTACAACCCGGAGAAGGCGCGGCAACTCCTGGCCGAGGCCGGCTGGTTCGATACCGATGACGATGGGATCCTCGATAAGCAGGGGAAGCCCTTCTCCTTTACCATCGTGACCAATCAGGGTAACGATCTGCGCAGCAAGGCCGGAGAGATCATCCAGCACCGTTTTCGCCAGGTCGGGATTAAGGTAGAGTTACGGATCATCGAATGGGCAACCTTTCTCAAGGAATTTATCAATCCCGGCGATTTCGATGCGACCATTCTTGGTTGGAGCGGCGGGCCGGAGCCGGATCAGTTTGAAATCTGGCATTCGAGTAAAACCGGCCCGCGCGAGTTGAATTTTATCGGTTACAACAATCCCGAGGTCGATATGCTGCTCGAAAAGGGGCGGCGTATCTTCGATCAGAACGAACGGAAACAGATCTATGGCCGTTTTCAACAACTACTGGCCGAAGATCAGCCCTATACCTTTCTTTTCGTTAGTGAAGCCTTACCGGCAGTGGCCAGCCGTTTTTACGGTATAGAACCAACGGCGGCCGGAATACGCTATAATTTCAGCC